>JACQAU010000009.1 GCA_016194835.1 Deltaproteobacteria bacterium | reverse complement strand
GTCTTGTTTCTTTATCTAGTTTGTATTCTTTTAAAAGTGATTTTCTTTTTTCTTCAGATTCTGTACTCAAATCAATAGTGTTTTGCGAAGAGAGATACTGAAGAGAACTTAAGAAAGAATTAACATTTGCCGAGTCTCCATTTGTTTTTAGTGGCTCAACTAACTCCCATTTAGATTGATCTGAAGGCTTACAAAGTTTGTTAGTTTTATTTTGCAAATCCAAGCATTTAAATACAAAGTATTTTTCGGCAACAACAACTTTGATGCTTTCCAATTGTGTGTCTTTGATCTTTACTACTTTCTTCGCATCTTCTTCTTTTTGTTCGTGCTCTGGCTTATGCGTGTTGACTAGCCAGTAAGCAGCAGAGCTTATAACTATCAACACTACAGCTAATATCAAAGGTTTTATCCAATTGAGTTTTGTCATAAGGCTGACTCCAAAAAAAAATTATTTATATTACATTCTTCTTCTAACAACCCAGAGCACAATGCCACCACTTGCGGTCAAGAAAGGAATAATCAAAAAAACCAGCCAAAATATTGTAGTAGCTTGTGTTTGTGTAAGTTCTACCCTTCCTTGCTCTGCTTCTTTGGCTCTAATCGAAATTACACTCTCATCTTCAACAAGCCAGCTAACTGAGTTTAAGAAGAAATCAGCATTTACTCCATTTCTGCCAAACATATTATTTGCAAACTGCGAAGTACCAAAAACCACTAAGCGGGTTTTCTTTGTTGCTTTTGAGTCTTTTAGTTTTCCTTCTACAGCCATGGCAATATTAAGTGGACCTGATTTGTCCTTTCCTTCGACCTTCCTGACTTTCCCAGTGGCCAATTCCTTCATATCTGTAGCACCCCAACTAGTAGGCATGGTTTGGGCGAGCCAGTGAACTGTCATTTCAGTCGGAGTATTTGGAGCTATTTCAAGTGGCATACTTAAAGGGAAAAAGCTTTGATGTACTTTGCCAAAATCTCTGGTGATCGTATTTTCTGAAGAATAGGTCTGTATCATTGGAACTGAAGCATCTAGGTTAAAAATTTTAGAAAGTGGGTCAACAATAAGTGCCTTGACGGGTTTAATATGCCAGTCTAGTAAAATTGGATAAAGATCTGAAGCAAAATCCTCACCTTTCATATTTAAATCAAGTGCAATTACTAATCTGCCACCGTTTGACAGGTAATCTTTAATTATTTTTAGTTCTTGCGGGAAAAACCCCTTTGTTGAGCCTATGATAGCTACAGAATCACATTTTTCCGGAATTTTCCCTTCTTGTACCAGGCTTATTTCACTAAACTCATATGATTGCTGACTCAGTCCCTTTTTTATAGCGTCATATCCATCTTGCTCCGTAGAGTTAAAGTTTTTTTCGCCGTGCCCAGTTGTTGCACAAAAAGTAGGTGGCTTTTCTTTTAAAAGTTTCATTAATGCATTTGTGATCTTTTCTTCATTTGGGTCTTCAATTTTTTGGTCCCGAGTGCCAAAAACTAGTTGAACAAAGCCCATCTTATATTTCTTGCCACTGGCAATTTGATTAACGCGCATTGGTTCTTTGTCTGGATCAATAAATTCGATTTCAAATTTTGAACTAATGCTTTTATAGTTTTCCAATAATTGTCTTGTAGGCTCACGCTCTGCTGGTCTAGAAAATGAAATAGCTTTGACAGGTGATTTTAGTTCCTTAACAAGTTTTTTAGTTTGATCTGATAGCGTATAAAGTTTATTTTTAGTGAGATCCCATTTGAATGAATAGTGAAACGAAACATAGTTAACTACACCGATAATGCCTAGTACTAACAAAGTTGTAATAGTCGAAAAAACTCCAAATGCCATGGCTCGACTTTTGAAAGCTAACCGGTTTTGTTGAATAAGATATCCAAGCACAAATATTGCTGCAATAAATAATACTAATGTAAGCCACGCTTTATCGGGATACACTGCTTTTGAAAGCAAACATCCCATAATAAGTAGTATGGCTAAAATCCATAAAATAGGGCTTAAAAACTGATTGAAAGATGGTTTTTGTGTGTCCATTTTTTAAATTACCTCCAACGGTATGAATCAATAACACGATGACTCAAGAACAGGCTTACAACAATAAATGAAAGATAATATAATATATCTACTGAGTTAAATATGCCTTGACTTAAATTCTGAAAATGACCTATCAACGAGAGATATGTAAATACCTCTCCCCACACGTTCCCTGCAAAATGGGAAACCCAATTAATAATAAAAAAGAAAATTAACGCTACAAAAGTAAGTGCTCCTGC
>JACQAU010000008.1 GCA_016194835.1 Deltaproteobacteria bacterium | reverse complement strand
ATAAGCAATGTCATTCGCTATCGCTAAAATATAAGAAGCATTTTCCTACACGTAAAATATCAGCGCTCTGTTCTGTACAATCAAAAGAGGCCAAGAGTGCAGAAGAATTAAACAAGATAAATTCGCGTCACCTTTATGTGATATTAGCAGAGTTATTTTATTCTAAAGAAAATTATGAAAGAAGAAGTGCATTAACGCTTTTATTTTCGTATGAATGTGAAAATGCTAAGATTTGTAGTGAATATATGCAAGTGCTTGCAAGAGAGATAAAGAAAGATTTTTTGTTTCTTCACAAGAAAGACCCGTATTTTTTTAAAAATATTTTAGAGCTGAAAACTAAGGTTCAGGGTAGAGTCAAAATATTTAAATAAAATGATCATATCCATGAATTTTGGGTTTATATGGTTTCCCATTTTGTAAATAAATAAGATCCGCTTTTGCATTTACAATTTTGCCAACTTTATAAAGTGGATGATGAAATTTTGCTTCAAAGTCTTGATTTAGTTTTTGATAGGTAGAAGGTGCAGTTGTGAACAATAAGCAATAGTCTTCACCACCGGATAAAGCATATGAAATAGGATCAAGGTCATGGATTTTACAAAAGTGCTTAAGTGTTGGAGAAACTGGGATATTTTCTATTGTAATTTCTGCTCCACAATGTGACATTTTACAGTGTGACATTTTAATGATTTGTCTGATATCAGAGTCTATTCCATCTGATATGTCCATCATGGCATGCACAGACGCATGCAGAGCAAGCCATTGTCCTTCACATAAGTGTAGTTTAGGTCTGTAATGCTTTTTTATTAGATGTAATGCATTTTTATTTTTTTTATATTTATTTAAAATAACTTTTAGTCCCCCAGCGGAATCACCAAGAAAATCTGTAACACAAATTATATCTCCTAGTTTTGCGTCCGATCGTTTCTTAATATGTGTTGTTTTGGCTTTTCCTAAAATAACAGCGCTTATCATGATGTCAGATTTAGATTTTGTAGTATCTCCTCCTAAAAGAAAGACATTTTCAGTGTTTGCTAGTTCATAAAATCCAGAACAGAAATCGGCTATCCATCTGGTATCTAATTTAGTGGGCATTGCAACTGAGAGAAAAGCAAACTGAGGTGTTCCACCCATTGCAGCAATATCACTCAAATTAACTGCGAGTGATTTATACCCTAAATCTTTTGGGTGTATATTATTTTTTAAAAAATGAACATTTTCTATAAGCAAGTCCGTAGTTACTAGAAGAGAATGCCCATCCTTTTGATTAATTACAGCACAGTCATCTCCTATTCCTATTACGTTTCTTGGTAAATTTAGTGAAAATTTTTTATTTATTTTCTCAATAAGTCCAAATTCACCTAATTCCTTGAGTTTCATTTTGAGTATATTTTATTCAAATGGCCAATGCGCAGTTGCCTCCATGAGTTCTCCAATTGGGAATCCTAAAAATGTTCCACCTGACCATTTTTCAGCAACAAAGTTGCTGCTGTGTCTGATGCTTTTAGAGGCTTCGTCCATTTTAATCCAGAACTCATTTACAGAGGTGAGTTCTTCTCCATCAATAATAATATGAGTTTTTCGATGATCTGGAGTTCTGAGCTGAGCCATCCATGTATTGTCTATGAGTGGAGGATTTTTATGAGTCCTGTCATTGCCGCCCGCAACGATTCCTCCAGTTTCTAAAAGTTCTGGTGCAAAACCTGCAACAGATGGAGATTCATTTAAAGAACAGTTATAAGTTCCGCCATTAGGAAGAATAGCCCAGTTATTGCTTAACGCTGCTGTGTTTACGCCGTAAGGCATTCTATAAATTGGATCTCCAATGACACCTTCCCATAGGGGCGACATTATGTTACCCCAGTCGTCCTTTTCTGGTGGGTCTGGTAAAAATTTAACCTGACAAGTAGAAAATGTACTCGCAGGGCCATCCACCCTAAAGCTGGCATATAGCAGAAAAGACCGTATGACATCATCATCAAGTTGATTAGGCTTTCTTTTTTTTGCTTCATAATGCACCCGGTCTAAAATAACCGATAGCTTATAAGGCGGATTTGCGTGCACCGCGTCAGCAAAAAACATTTGTAAACATAAAATAGAAATACTTAATTTAAAGTAAGAATTAGCTTTATTAAAATTGAACCCCATATGATTTCCCCCCTTAATAGAAGTTCAATTAATCAAGTCATTGCGATATGTCAATTTATTGTAAAGAAAAATTATTAAGAAGCACGATTTAATATATAGCAGCGCGTTATTATTTTAAATAAGCCTAAACCAGATATCAAATATCTTTCTAAATTCGCCGTTAAATAATTTTACCAAGGAGCGCTGAAGTGTTTTGTTTCCATAGATATCTTCTTCTTCCATAGAAGCATAATTGAGATTGATCGACTCTATACCAACATCCTTCATGGAATATAGTTCAGTCGGAACCGAAACTCCGTCTCGATTAATATCAATCCAAAGCTTGAGTTTGAAATAGATTTCGTCATTTTGATCAATTATGCCATCTTTGTTGAGATCGTACTTTCTGAGTGCATCGAATCCGTTGGATGCTTTTTGTCCATCTGGTCCTATAGTGTTATTTCCAAAAAGCTCATTAACATCGTCAATTATTCCATTTTGATTTACATCTAAAACTAAAAATGCACTTGTGCTATTAATAGGCCATGAAATTTGTTTTTTTGATTTTGTTCCTAAAATATCAAATTCAACTCCCTGTAGAGGGGGAGATAACGTAATGCCTATTACCTGGAGTATAAACATGTAAAGAATAATTTCCGTCTTCAAGAGAAGTAAGGTCAAGTTCTAGCCTTTTTTTATTAATAAGATCTTGTAAGTTATTCCTGTTGATGTCGGGTTGATCAAAAATCAAAACAGGTTTACGTGATTCTTCGGTAGACTCTTCTGAGAGTGGAGTGATATCGTACCAACCAGGCAGTAAATTAAACTGTTTATGAACTCTCACGCTAATTCCTTCTTGTTGGCCTTTGATATACTGTTTTACATCAAAAAATAGCTCGCCGGCAGACACAGAAAGCCCTGCATTGTTCATGCAAATATTTTGTGATTTTATAATCGATAAGTTTTGTTTTGTGGGACTTAATATTTGTGACGTCGTTGTGTTATTGTCTGGTGTGAACACAGGATCTGAAATATTAGCAGATAACTTTGTAGTAATCTGAAACTGTTGTGAACAAGATAACACAAAAATCATAGCCAAAACAAGAATGATTTGATTAAAAACGTGCATACACCCCCCTATATTACATCTATATACGATAATTAATAACATCCCCTACACCTCGATTGTATAATAAATGCTGCACATGGTCAAGTAAAATAGATTTGTGGCGATTGTGGCCTTAGTGGACCAGGTGTTCGTCCTTTGTCCAGTTTGGTCGAGGGTGCCGCACAAGCGACGAACACCAACTACCTTATTGATTTCATTCCGCTTATAATAAAACCAACTTATCAGAGACCTGACACTTGGAATGACCGTAGTAGCAAGTCTGGCTGTCACTTATGGACCTCATCGGTTAAAAATAGAACTTCGCCAAATTCAATTCCAGATTCTTAATGAAGTAGCGAGAACCGATAACTGGGGGAATCCTGATATTTTTCGGATGCTACCAAGGTGGATCTTTGGCCACAACGCCATTAAGAAATGACAGGTGTGTATAGCGCTCTGGCTCATACCCTGTTGCTAAAAATATGTTTTTAAATCCATGTTCGCAAATTTTCTTTGCAACATCTTCTCCTGAAATCCCATTGCCCAAGTTCACATCAACATAGATAGGGGTGTTTTTGCTAAACTTAGCCGTTTGTCCAAAGAAATCTGAAGCTTTTGTAAATGCAACAAATTGTTTACCTGCTGCTTTTGCAGATGACTTCCACGTTAGGTGTATCAACGCGTCGTCATCTATAAGAATGCAGTCTGGTATTTCAGAAGCTTGAACCTGAATTGGCACAAAGCCTGCCAAACCCTTTGGAATAAGTCTGACTTTTAGTTTTTGGCAACTCTCCATGATTTGTTTTTCTTCAAACCTGCTTGTTACAAGTATGCTTTGTGAACCAATCTCAAGTTCTTGGATTAAGTTAAGCCCAGTTTCTTTAAATCCTAGCAACTCATAATCAGTTAAAAATATGGTATTAGTTATTTTGTCTTTGTTACTGGCTACCCACTCCTTAAGTTGATTTGGGGTAGAGCAATGAAAAACCAAGATACTTTTTTCTTTAATATTTAAAGAAATAAACCTTCCATCCCATATCTGATGAATCGAAGAATCATCATCTAGTACCACTATGTTTGAATTTGGCATTAATTTTAGTTCTGACACAAACCACTCTGGAGGTTCTACCTGTGGCAAAGTAATAGTAATCGTCGTACCCATTTCTACAGTGGAATTAATATTAAGCGCACCTCTCCATGATTCTAGAGACTGTTTTGCATGATAAAGTCCTAAACCTGACCCTCCTGTTTTGCCATGTGTTTCACCACGACTACCAAGCTTTGATAAGATGTCTTTTGGAATGCCTTTGCCGTTGTCTTGAACTAAAATTTCAATTAGTTTTGATTTTTTACTGAGATTTATATTTACTTTGCCCTTGTCACCGAGTGCTTCTACGCTATTATTAACTAGATTTGACAAAACCCTCTTAAATTCTGTGGCTTGGATATTTGCAAATAGTCCGTATGATGAGCCATCAAGATTGCCGTCTATTTCGATACCTATGCGTGATCTAAATTGCAGGCGTTTTTCAGTTATTAATGGGTCAATTAAACTTGATAAAAGCTGCACTGTTGAGGGCTCAGTTGTAGAAACACCAAGAGTATTTGTAGATCCAGTCATTGCTGTAGTATTAGATTTTAGTTCACGGTTTTTTTCAAGCAGACCATTTGCAATATCACGTATTCTATTTATTGATCCTCTCAAAATTACGCGCACTTCTTCTGGCAGGCATGCCAAATCTTTTTCAATCACGTTTAATGCTGCAAGAGGTGAACGAATATCATGGGCAACTTGGGTTGCTAAACTACCAAGAGCCTTATGAGCAGCTAAGTTTTTTTTCTCTTCAGTTGCAATAGATAATGCTAGATTAAGTTCTTTAATTTTTTCCAGAATAAGATTTCCTTCAATGGTTTTTAATTTTAAATGTGACGCGTC
>JACQAU010000007.1 GCA_016194835.1 Deltaproteobacteria bacterium | reverse complement strand
CTATAGGCACAAAAAACAAAGAGCCTTGGGATTATTATTGACAACAATGTTTATAACTTTAAAAGTAAATTTAATATGCATATTCGGAAAAATTTTCTAATCGACAGCAACTCTGTATTTAAAGTATTTAAAAATTTTCATTTTAGATTTGGTGTTTTTCTGTGCTTGTTAACAGTTCTCTACTTATTTAGCATTCACTATATTTCAAGTCATAAAAATGCGAATTTTAGCACTCCACAGTGGGACGGAGCTCATTACGTTTCGATCTTAGAACACGGATATAGCATGAACCCTTGTGGTGCAGCGCTAGAAAGCAGAGGAATAAAACTTTGCGGCAATCCTTGGTTTCCTGGTTGGCCTTATTTTTTAAGATTTTTCACTAATGGATTAGCTTGGATCGGATTGACCTCTGTCCAATGGATTACTGGAATGAGCATGGTTATTTTTCTGCTCACTATCATCACTCTCAGCATGCAATCTCAAATACTGCTCAAGCCGTTCATGAGTCAAACAAAACAAATCGGCATTTGGGCCTCCCTGTGGATGTTTGTTCAACCAGGAAGTTTTTACTACCTGACAGCCTTTCCATACATATTTACTGTTTTTTTACTATTCTGTTCATTATTGCTAATCCAACATCCAAAAACACATACCAAACCTGTTTTTCAACGCCTATCGGATTTATTTGCCTTTTGGGCCAGCTTTTCTTATCCAACAGCGATTTGTGGCGTACTCCTGGATATTCCTTCGCGGGCTAAAATTTTATCTGGATCCGGATTTAAAAAACTCCTCTGGCGTGGATTTATCTATTCTCTTGGCATTCTTATGGTATCAACGATCTTTAAAGTTTTATTTGATAACTTCTGGCTCTATTTTGAACATCATGCTCAATACCCAAGAACTGAAGGATCTCCGTTTAACGTGATTTATGGCCTAATTACAGGGGGACATGAAAATGAACGCCTTACTTTTCTGTGGTATGGTTTTGGACTTCTTGTAATCACATTGAAACTGCCAAACATATTTAAAATGAGAAGTTTCTGGTTTATAAATGCTATTTATTTCTTTACCTTTTTTAATGACAGCTGGATAAGTATTTACCGATACTATTTATTAATGTTCCCAATGGGTGCACTTCTGGGAGCAACACCCGTTTCTAGCTGGCTAAAAATTGTATACTTTATTTTGGGCCTATCTTTGCAGCTTGCCAAATTTTTACCCAGCTACGTGAGTGGCAATCTGGTATAACTGGCCTCAGTTGAATTATTCACAACTCATGCAAGTCATAAACAAATTGTTTTATGTTTTTAACAAAAAAGCGCTTTATTTTGGCCCATTCTACTGTCTGTTTTTTAATGTATCTAGGCTCGGGATCAGATTCGGCATCCACGAAATAAATCAGGGCCTTTCCGATGACTGTCGGACTGATCCGTTCTGCGCCAAATCTTGTTAACATGTTATTGGCGATTTTTCTAAACGGTATGTCTCGAAGGATAAAGAAAAGGTCTACAAAATCACGCTTTGTTCCCCTCTGAGAAATTGCAATGACTTTCATGGAGGCTATATCCAAAAGTCCAGCAACCCTTCCTCCCCAGAGAGTCGTCGTTTTATCAATAAAAGGATAGGGATAGGTGAACAGGGAAAACTTTGTGTTTTCGACTTCTGCTACAAATGTTCCAACCCCCTCAGAAAGAATCTTCAGTGAAAGCTGACCGGCTTTGATAGCAGCAACAACTTCTTCAGTCTGAAATGATTTGGGTGTAAAAAGGTCAATATCAACTGACAACCGGTGCCCCAGATAAAATGCGATGCCAGTTCCTCCTGCAAGGCAAGCTTCGGTTGTCGCAAGATAGCCAGATAATCGCTCAAATATCATCGGCATTTTTGGTGGTAAACAGTCAATATGCATCAGCAGTCCTTTTGAACCATGTTGTCCAGAAATTTTTCGATTTTTCAGAGATCCCTCTACTCAACTCAAGTATGTCCACAATTGTTCGAACCGTATATTTTTCCTGTAGCCACAAAAGGGCATGGATATTGCCATATTCAAGAACCCTCTCTATGATGTATTTATAGTTTTTTTTAAGCCCTATCTGCCGAGGGTCAGTGTCCCAGAAAAGCGCCTCTAGAAACTCAGGAATATTGTTCGCCCTGTCCCTTATGATGTTTTTGACTCGTTGATCTTCTATGGAGCCTAGATATTTATGCACAACTCGCTCGCCAACACGAAATGCATAATACGCATATTTCTTTTTTCCAATTTTTTTAATGGCAATACTCATCGAGCAGATCTCCTGTGGGCCGAAAGGGCATGAACACATCAACTTTTATTATACAACAATGTTGGATAATAAGCTACCTAATTTTTTTGTATACCCTGTGCGCATTCCTCCAATTAAGAAACCTAATATATGACTATTATGTTTTACTTTCACCGGTGAAAGTAAAACATAATTTTTATTCATAATCCGAAAATTTACATTTAAATCCTTGAACTGCAGTTCCGAGATGCAGGTTAATATATTGCACATATCTGCACAGCGTGTTACACGCAATATTCAGAATGTGTTGTGTGGGTTATAAACCTTTTTGGTAACTAGTCAGCAGTTTCTATAGT
>JACQAU010000049.1 GCA_016194835.1 Deltaproteobacteria bacterium | reverse complement strand
TAATAAACAATATGTCTGATAATTCAGACTCGCAGCGTTGTGATAATGATAGTGCAATATTTGAGGTAATAAAAAATAAGCACCATAATGAGTTAGCTTCTCTTTTGGTTAAGATATTAGGATCAAATACGAGTGTCTTGATTGCTAATAATGCAAGATGGATTGTGGTCAATGAATTAGAACTAGCATTAAAAGATACACAAGACCTAAAGCTTAAAAATAGATTTAAAGAAATACTAAAAAACTTAGTTTTTACTGAACAAGGCGATAATAATCGTGAGCATTTTGCTTTTCTACTTAGTTCTAAAGTAGAATGTTTTTCTCTCAATGACAACGAAAAATATGATTTATGGTCAAAGTTTTTACAAGTAGAAAAGCAATCGCATTTCACAAGCAATGACCGTTTAGCGGCGATTATCGAGCTTACTACGATCACTGACGCAAAATTACTTTCAAAAGTGGCTTTGCTCTTTTGGGATGTTTTATTTGATAATTATAATGGTAAGGATAATAATGAAGATGTTTTTCATGAACGAACGGTTTTATTAACGGATCTCTATGAGTTGTATGGTAATGCAAAAATTTTTAACAGTAGCAATGTGCCATATCCTACTTCGCCAAAGGCTATTTTTACGCTGAATCATATTTTTGAAGATAAAAATTTTAACTACTCTTATGTGCTTGCTGCGGTTAATATTGCGTTCAAAATTGGTGCGGATACTACACCGGCTATTCCTAAACTATCTGAAGCCTTGAAAGATGAAGATGAAAAGGTTCGTGAATCAGCTACAAAAGCGTTAGTAGAAATAGAAGGCCCAGTAGCAATCGCTGTACTTATTGAAGCTCTGAAAGATGAAAATTACAATGTTCGCGGTGCAGCTGCAAGTATCTTAGGAAGCATCCAGGACCCAGCAGCAATTTCTGCGCTTAGTGGAGCTTTGAAGGATAGCACTTGGGAAGTTCGCTATACAGCTGTAAAAGCCTTAGGAGAGATAAAGGACTCAGCAGCAGTTCCTGTACTTACTAAAGCTTTAAGGGATACAAATATAGATGTTCGACTAGCAGTTGCAGAAGCCTTAGCCAAAATAGAAAAAGCACATCCAAACTCTACTACCTCAAAACAAAAAGACAGCAGTAACCCAGAGACTTTACAAGCAGGATCTGCTGAAACTACACAGGAAAAGTAGTGCCAGTGTAAAAAAACAGACTTAACTAAGTTAGCTAAGTTTTATTGAGCACAGATGTTGAAAGATTGATTCAATCAGAAAATGCGGGTCTTTTGGTGCGCAACAAAGGCGATCTTTCTAAAGTGGTCACACAAGAGAGGCCTGGTGCTTTAATGCGATTTATTTCTCAAAAGTAGGCTTGGGCTCATGTGCACGAAATTTGAGATAAACAATCCCACCAATGGCACTAATAAAAAGCTGTGTAAGAACAAATAAACTAAAAATATCTGCTCCACGTTTAGAATTTAAAAGGCTAAACAACGCTGCAAAAGCAATATGTCCTGTCCCAATCCCTGCTGGCATTACTGGAATAGCTGTCACTAATAATCCAATAGGCACAATAATAAAAACCGTATAGCGCTCTATATGAAAATCTCCAAGAGCATACGCAAAAGATAAAAAAACCCAACAAACAGTTATATGAATTAATATAGAAAGTGCAATTACTTTAAAAACAGTAAATCTATAAAAATGATAGTGCCTCAAACCCATATAAATCCTGGTCAGAGAACCTGCTCTGCTAAATTTACTTTCGAGGTATCGAAAAAACCTGAGCATTGGATCATGATGTTCTTGTATTAAAAAAAGATAACCGTAAAATGCAATTACACAAAAAGTAGCTATGATTAAAAGTAACCGTACAGCACTCATTAGAGCAGTACCCTCAAGTGAAAAGTAATTGAGCCCAAGAGCAAAACCTGAAACCAACACCAAAGCCGATAGTCCAGATACTCGATCAAACAAAATGCTACCAAATGCTGGACTTCTTTTGCCTGGTACTTCGTGTGCAATATAAAATGCCTTAACAAAATCGCCACTTACAGCTCCGGGAAGTGCAACGTTGAAAAACTGACCAATAAAATGCAGCTGAATAGTGCGTTTCCAGTGTAAACGAATATCTTGAGCGTACAGAAGCCATTGCCAACGGATAATACCTAAAAAAGTCAGGAAAAAAAGCGCAGCCATTGCAGGAACACTTTTATCCCACTGTAAAAGAGCTTTTTTGGTCGCATCCAGCGAAAGAAATCCTTTTTTGCCTAAAAAATAAAATAACACAACAACAAAAGTGATTTTCAAAAACCATTTGATGTATTTTGAACTAAAAATTTTGGTCATAATTTTAAAAAATTGCCAAAAATAGTCTCTCCAATTTTTGGATTATACAAATTTTTTCCTTCAAGAGCGTTTAATAAAATCTTAGGCTCTCCTTTTTTCTTTCTTTCTTCAAGTGTTTTTAATCCCTCTTTTAATTCCGTTTCTGGATGAAATTGAATTCCGAAGGCAGGGATGCTCTTTAGCTGTAAAGCTTGAATTTTGCATCCATCAGAAAAAGCAAGACATTTTGCCTCTGGTGGAAGCAAACACACCTCGTCAAAGTGATGAGAAAAAACATGAAAACTTTTTGGTAGTCCGTCAAACAGCACAGAAGTTTCGATTATATGTATTTCAGCCCATCCAATTTCTGGGGTTAAACTTTTTCTTACACTGTTTTTTCCTAAAAGAGTTCGAGCTAAAATTTGATGACCATAGCACACACCTAAAAATGGCTTTTTTTCGTTTAATATTTTACGAGTCAGCTCTTCTAAATGCGAAATCCATGGTGCGTCGTCTAAGGCTCGTGTTTTAGAGCCAGAAATAATAATTTTGTCGTAGCGCGTTAAATCTCGCGGCAAATCATCTTGCGGGGCTCTTCTCACCGTAACTGTTATATCAGGAGACTTTAAAACCAGGTCTTTCAAAGCCTTGGCACCCCAAAACTGGGGGATAAGATAAAAATAATTTGTGGGTGACTTTTTCTTTTTAAGCTCTAATGCTCCCAATTTTGCAAACTTAATATTAGTTTTTACCTGTTCTTCAATACTGGAAAATGAATAGTGTTCAATTGGGTTTTTCATTTGTACGGTTTTGCCTTTGACAATTAAGTCTTCATGAACTTCTGGCTCCGTCCACATAGCACTGTGTTTATTGACTAGTCTTATCTTGCAATCAGGATACCATCCTCCAAACCTAATCCATTGACCTAAGTAATAAGTTTTTCTAGGCAAACTGAAGCCTTTAATATCTGGTTGATTAACCAATGCGTTATTAAGAACATATAGAATTTCTTCTTTAAGTTTGGGTGAAATTACTTCGTCTGCATCAAGATTGAGCACCCAATCATGCGTGGCCTTGGATTGGGCAAAGTTTTTTTGCTTTCCGTAACCTAGCCATTCTTGTTGATATATTTTGGCTCCTAAAGTCTTGGCTATTTCTACAGTCTTATCTGTACTACCACAGTCAATTACAATGAGTTCAGAAGCCCAGCTCACACTTTCTAGACACCTAGATATATTTTTTTCTTCGTTATAGGTAATGACAGTAACGCTCAGGTTTGTGTAACTTGTATTGCACATAAATATTTTTTACTAGCATATAGCCATTTGTTTTGGGAGAATAAGTTCATGAAAATTGGAATAATTGGAACAGGATATGTAGGTTTAGTGGGCGGAGCTTGTTTTGCAGATACAGGTAACAGCGTGTATTGCGTAGATATCGACCACAAAAAGACAGACGCACTGAATCGAGGTGAAATTCCTATTTATGAGCCAGGCTTAGAAGCCTTAGTGAAACGAGGCGTCAAAGAAAATAGACTTCGTTTTACAACTTCTACTGCAG
>JACQAU010000063.1 GCA_016194835.1 Deltaproteobacteria bacterium | reverse complement strand
CTACTCCCTATATTAGATCCCACACTTCCTATTGGTGAAATGAGAATCTTTAAAAACTCTGAAGAAATTTCTTTCATGAAACGAGCTTGTGAAATATCAACATTAGCGCATAAAACAGCAATGAAAGAAATCAAACCAGGAATGAATGAATATGAAATCGAAGCCCTTTTAAGCTATATTTTAAAAAAAAATGGCTGCCAAAGATTAGCTTATCCCAGTATAGTAGCAGGAGGTAAAAATGCCGCTTGTCTCCACTACCAAATGCATAACGAGCCTTTAAAAGAAGGCGACCTGGTATTAATAGACGCAGCAGGTGAATTCAATTATTATCCTAGCGATATTACAAGAACGTTTCCTGTTGGCAAACACTACACCGCAAAGCAATCTACAATGTACGATCTGGTTTTAAAATCCCAGCTCGCAGGTATTGCCATGGCGAAGCCTAAAACAAAACTTGCTGATATTCATAAACATGTGTGTGAAATCCTAATTGATGGTTTTTTGTCTTTAGGACTTTTAAGTGGTGACGCTGCTGGAATTTTAAAATCTGGTAGCTATAAAAAATACTACCCACACAACACAAGCCACTGGTTAGGAATGGATGTTCACGATGTGGGACTTTATACTCTAAACGGAGAATCAAGAGTATTAGAGCCTGGTATGACTTTTACCATCGAACCTGGCTTTTACATTCAGCCTCACGATACAGAAGCACTAAAATTATTTCCGTGTCAGGGAATCAGAATAGAAGACGACATACTCATAACCCAACAAGGGTGTGAGATTTTAAGTGCTGAAACACCTAAAACACGCGAGGACATTGAGAAATTGAGATAAGATTTGATAAAATATAATGATTAAACTTGGTCCAATTCAATTAGAACACCCATTTATTTTAGCTCCAATGGCAGGTATTACTAATTCGCCTTTCAGAAGGTTAATGCGCAAGATGGGGAGTAGCCTCGTAGTTTCTGAACTAGTGTCTGCCAATGGATTGGAATATGGCGGGAAAAAAAATCTAGAACTTTTGAAATTTCACGAAGAAGAAAGACCAATTGGGATACAGGTTTTTGGAGAGCGCGTTGATCTGCTCTGCAAAGCATGTCAAAAAGCAGAGCAGTTGGGAGCTGATTTTGTGGATCTCAATGTTGGATGTCCTGTACCTAAAATAGTCAAAAAAGGCGCGGGTGCTGCTTTATGTAGAAACGCTAAAGAACTTGAAAAGATCTTAAAGGCAATAGTAAAAAGTGTAAACATTCCAGTTAGCATAAAAATGCGAACAGGATGGGATGAACAAAATAAAAATGCTTTAGATTGCATAAAAGCTGCAGCGGAAGCCGGGGTTCAGTGGGTTGCTATACATGGAAGAACCAAGGCTCAAGGATATAGTGGTCAAGCAGATTGGGATTTTATAGGTGAAATAAAATCAAAAAGCCCACTACCGATTATTGGCAACGGAGATCTGGTAACAGCAGAAATTACATTGGAAAAATATCATTCCTATAAAGTGGACGCTGTAATGATTGGCAGAGGCGCGCTAAGAAACCCATTTATATTCAAGCAAGCTTATGAGCTTTGGAAAAATAAAGTTTTTTTTGCTCCGACCGCTCAAGATTATGTTTCTCTGATGCAAAATCTAAGAATACTGCTTAACGAAAACTGCTCAGCATTTATGGCGGTAATTTATGCACGCAAGTTTTTGGCATGGTTTTCTTCTGGTTTTAGGGGATGCCATGAGTTTAGAAAAAATGTTTTTACAATTAAAGAACCAGAAACATTATGGAACGAAGCATTTTTATATTTTGAAAACAACATGCACTCTCGAAATTTAGATTATATTTCACAGCCTTTTCTTATGGGAGGACATGGATAACACTTCATATAAATATGATGTAAAAGATGGAAAACTGGTTACAACTGCATCTGATTATTCAGAATTAGAAATAAAGGTTATTTCATTTAACAATGGGGAATTAAAATTTGAATTTCCCAAAAGCAACAACTTACTCACAACCGCTATAGCAGGAGAATACACGCTTCAAAAATTAACTGACTCAGAAATAAATGAAATTTTAGGTAGTTTTATAACTGATCCAGCAAAAGATCCTGACAATATAGTAAGATCATTTAGATAATATAACATTCTGAGACATTGTATATACAATATCCAGAATGTTATATTTTATTTCTTTAACCCCAGTTGTTATTAATGACTGGGGTTTTTTAACTTCTTAGCAAGCTGTAAACGAACCTCTCTACGTTTTTGAGCTTGAACATAGCGACGTTTTTCATCTGGGGTTTCAGGAAGAACCAGAGGCACCCGGGAGGGTTTGCCATTTTTGGCTAACGCCACAAACGTTGTATAAGCAGAAGCAGTATGAGTGAATTTTCCTGTTGCTAAATCTTCAGCATCCACTCTCAATCCAACTTCCATTGAGGTCCGTGAAGCAAAATTGACCATAGCTTTAATATGAACAACCTGACCCACTTTGACAGGAGCAACAAAATGAACCGCATCAAAAGAAGCCGTTACTACTACTTTTCTAGCATGTCTACCAGCAGAAATAGCAGCCGCTATATCCATCCAGGACATAATATGACCACCAAAAATAGTTCCTAAAGGATTGCCATGCGAGGGCAAAACGATCTCTGTCATAGTAACTGCAGAATCTTTAGCTACTTTTCCCAATGTCTTAATCATATTGAAATCCTCTTTATTTGTTTGCTTTTACAGTATACTCATCTTTTTATGTCAGAAAACAAACTATCACAGAAGCTATTGCCAAAAAATGTTTTAATAATAATGGTATTATTTAATATTGTATGGGCCACTCATCCAACTCTAAGTAAAATCCTCATGCGACATTTTGCACCATTTCAGGTTGCTGTATTTCGTTATGGATTTGCATTGATTTCTTTTGGGATTCTTTCTTTATTTTTTAAAAAAGTTCCACTATTTTTATGGACTACAAAACAGAAAACCTCAGTAAAAACATGGCTACAGGTTTTTACATTAGGTTTTTTTACATTTTGCTTTTCGCCACTTTTTCAGATGCAAGGACTCTCAAACACAAGAGCAACTGATAACACGTTGATAATAGCCATGGAACCTCTAGTAGCTGCTTTTTTAGCTTGGCTGTTTTTAAATCAAACATTAGGAAAAATACATATTTTTGCTTTTGCCATAGCACTAATTGGTTTTTTCTTGCTCATAGGAATAGGACCCAGTCAAGTTTTAGAGTCATTTGATTTTTCTACTGAAAAAAATTCATTAAAAGGAAATTTGTTTATTTTGATTTCACTACTGGGTGAGGGCTTTTTTTCAGTCTTGAGTTATAAGCTAATTAAAAATTTTCATCCAATTAGTGTATTTGGAACTACACTACTTATTGGTTTATTCTTTACAATCATAATTACCCTATACACCGAAGGAATGCCAAATCTTAGTTTATTAACCTATAAGGATTTTGTCTGTATTTTTATTTTAGGATTCATTGGTACTACGTTGGGATATATGTACTGGATTTTTCAACTTTCAAAAGTTCCAATTACAAGCTTAAGCATTACTATTTTTGTACAACCATTAGTGGGGTCACTTTTGGGATTCTTTATTTTAGATGAAAGATTAACTTTTGTACAGTTCTTAGGGGGGGCATTGATTCTAATGTCTGTGCTTAGCGTAACAAAAATCGTTTCCAGCTATAAACAAAATGCTCAGCCTTTAACAACACTCCATCTGACCATTTGATATCTTTTTTGAGCTTGAAGGTATACGTTCTCTTATCTTCAAGGAACAAGATTATGCCTGGTTTATTATTCTGCTTCTTCTGTAGATTGTTCAAAATATTCTGTTTTATCTAAACATTTTATTAATTTTTTATCTAAAGTCCATATTTTATACTTATAATTACGAGCTGCCTGCAAAATGACAGCATCAATTAATCCGACTCCTTTGGTGTAAAGTTTTTCTTTTGCCGACAGGATTCCAGCCTGAATCCAAAGATATTGTTCGTTTATTTTTGGTAATGTTTGCCAATATTCTTGAAGTATTTTAATTTCCTTTTCATTTTTACTACCTTGCAAAAGTTCACCAAAAATGCACCCAAGTACATAAATTTTCTTTTCTTCAACCATTAAGGCAAAAACTTCAAAATAAGATGCATTTCCTTTCAAAAATTCTATCCAAATTGAAGTGTCTGCTATAATCATGATTTACGATTAAGTTTCCGTATTCTGACAGCATTGAAGTTTTTTGAAAACTTTAATGGAACAGATCTGATTGCTTGGTTCAATGTTTGAAGTTTTTTTGTTTCAATCCAGTCT
>JACQAU010000030.1 GCA_016194835.1 Deltaproteobacteria bacterium | reverse complement strand
TTTGTGGTTATCGTGCAGAAGGTGGTGCTAGGGCAGTCGGATTTGCAACCAGAACCACTGTTGTGGCTGCGTGCTTAACTATTTTACTGAGTGATTATATTTTAACTTCGTTTTTACCTTTTGGGTTTGCTAGGTTAAAGGTGACGTAATAAGGTTGAATTGTTATGGAATATACAAAGAGTATGACAGCAACTTTTTTTAGGGTTGGTATATTTACTATTATTGGCTTGGCACTTATTGGTGCCCTGACTGTTTTTGTAAATGACAAACCATATTGGTGGAAGCGTTGTGAAACCGCTTCGATAAAGATTGAAGACGCCACAGGTCTTAAGGCCAAGTCTCCTGTTAGATCTTTAGGTTTAGAGATTGGATATTTAAAGAGTGTAGAATTATATGAAACTTATGTTAACTTAAATATTTGTATTACTGCACCTGTTGAAACTTTGCCTACAACAAGAGCATATATTAGGGGAGAAGGTTTTTTGGGTGATAAGTTTTTAGAACTCAAGCCTGTGCGCTATATAGGTCCTTCGCGCAAAAGAAAAGATGATGAAGACACAAAACAGGATCAGAAATCTAATATTTTAAAACAATCAATGCATGCTATTTTTTATTTTTTTTTAGCTAGTGCTTATGCTGCATCAGACGAAAAAAGCTCTAAGCCGCCAAGAGAAATCCCAGTAGGAGAAAAATCACAAGATTTATCACATGTAATCGAGCAAGTAGATAATCTTGTTTCTGAAATGACTAGTCTTACTAATAATATAAAAGAAGCCATTAATCCTCAAGAACTAAGACAGACAATGCAACAGCTCAATAAAACTTTAGAGAATGCTTCTAAAACTTTTTCGCCTGAAGGAGGATTAAATACTACAGCTAGGAGAACTTTAGCAAAGTTAGAAGATGCTATTGAACAATTAAGGGATCAGTTGACTAGGATTAATAAAGGCGAAGGTTCAGTCGGGAAGATTCTCAATGATCCTTCATATGCAGATGAGCTCAAAGAAGCAATTCGTAGTATAAATCGACTTTTATCAAAGGTTGGAGGTGTTAAATTTATAGTCGACGTTGGCGCAGAGCGAATTAATGCTTACAGTGGTTCACGTGGCTGGTGCAAGATGGGAGTATGGCCCAAACCGGATCGATATTATTTATTGGGTGCTTCGATTGATCCTAGAGGAAAACGAACTGTAACTAACACAACAACTGCGACTTCAACAAATGGTGCTGCTGTTTCTACCACCGAAAAAACTGAAACGGTTATTGAACAAAGCGGGATTTTATTTACTGCAATGATTGGTAAAGTTTTTCATCGCAGGCTTGATTTATCAATTGGTCTTTTACATAGCGATGGAGCCTTGGCGTTTGCCTTGTGGTTAGGTCCTACAGAAAAAGAGCAAATGCTTGTTCTAAAAAGCGATGTTTTTTCAGGGGGATCAGGTACTGGTATTGATGCTAGGGTAAATTTAATGCTTCGTCCACTGCATGGATCACCGGTGTTTTCGAGTTTATATCTTTTGGGTGGATTAGATTCTATTAAAAAAAATAATGGCAGTTTGGTATATTCGTTTGGTGCTGGTTTGACCTTTGATGATGATGATATCAAACTGTTATTTGCTCTGAGATGAGTTATACATAGGATCAAAAATTACGCAACTAGCGCATTTTTTTGTTCTTGTAGTAAGTCTGTTATTTGATCTAGCTTAGCCTGCGTTGCGTCGATAAATTGTAATCTATCAAAAACGGATGAATTGTGATTTCTTATTAAATGAGCTTGAAGACAAATAGTTTCGTCTTGATTTGTGTTTGAGAGATAGATTGTACAAGGTTGTGTATCATGTTTTATATCCCATGAGGGAGCTTTTTCTAATAAAATTCCGCCTTGTGAAATATTTTTTGAATATGTTCTAAAAGTTTTCCCCCCAGCGATAATAATAATTTTTAATTTTTTTTCTTTGCGTTGAAATTTTCTCCTATCTGTAAAATTTTTCTGTCCTAAAACAGATTGCTTGTCTAAAACTTTGAATTCTTCTGCAATATCAAGTGCCCTCATTCGTTGTTTTTCGTCAGTATGGCTAGTTTTTTCTGGTATTGTGTCTTCTAAATGCACAGGGGCACTTTGTG
>JACQAU010000029.1 GCA_016194835.1 Deltaproteobacteria bacterium | reverse complement strand
GAATAGCACCTACAACATCAAGAGCTACAAAGATCCCCACAAATGAAAATATGAATTCTTTAAGCATTTAGCTCACCACACTTGTAACCATATAAGGTTCTACAAGATATTTTTCGCAAACTTTTTTTAAGTCCTGGGTTTTTATTTTTTTTAAAGTATTAGATAAATTTATATCTTCTTCGATCGAAAGTTCATACAACGTCTGTAAACAATAATAAGACGCTAAAGCAGAGTCACTTTGTAACTCCATTGCTTTTTTCCCCAAAAAGTATTGAATTGCCCGGTCTAGCTCTTTGTCAGTAGGTCCTTTTTGAGCGATTTTTTTTAAAACTTCTTTAATACTACGCGTGGCCTGCTCTTGCTTTTCTGGTGCACACGCAAGGTAAGTACCAATATAACCCTTTTCAATACCTTCGAAACTAACTGAGTTAACTGAATAAGCTAGGCTTTGTTTTTCTCTAAGCTCTAAAAACAATCTACCACTCTGTCCGCCCAATACAGTTTGCAAAATACGTAAAGCATGTCTATCCTTTGAAAGCATTGGTATGCCAAGGCCTCCAATTAAAATATGACACTGTTCTCTGCCTATTTTTTTTTCAACCCAACGAGGGGATGTCAATAAATTTTCTTCTGGTAAGTTTTGTGGGAGCACTACTTTACTAGTGAGTTCAGAAATTTTTGAAAACTCCGCTTCTAGTTTAGCCAACCAAGTTTCTATTTCTGTTCTGGAAATAGCCCCCACCACCGATATCACCAATCTCTCTGGAGTTACCCATGCTTTATGAAACGAATTAAGTTTCTGGTGACTCAGTTTTGAAACACTTTCTAACGATCCAGTAGCCCAGTAGCCATATGGATGTGTTTCGTATAGTGTTTCTAAGAACTGTTTTGAGCATATCTGGCTCGAATGATCATCTATTGAACGAATCTCCTCTTCTGTAAATCTACGATAATGCACGAGTTCATCTTCAGGAAAAGTCGGGTGTATTAAAACCTCCGTAAATAAAGGTGCTAAAACCTGCCAATCTCTCGATAAACAAGTGAGACTTAAGCCAACCGTATTTCTTCCAGAAAATCCTTCTAAACCAGCAGCATGCCCTTCTACAAGCGACGAAATCTCTCTTGCATTTTTTGACTGTGTCCCCTTTGCCCATGTCAAAGACATCAAATGACTAACGCCCCAATCTGTCGCTTTATTTTCTAATGGACTTCCTAGCTCTAACCTTAGTCCCCCCAGTACTGCAGCTTGAATGCTTATCACATGAGAAAGTGGTTTTTCTTGAAACAAAAGTTTAATACCAGAAGATGTTTTTATGAGCTCTGGCAGTTTTCGTTTAGTGTCATAATGCTGTGATTTATGCTGTGATTTTGAAGTTTTTACAGAAACGCTATCAGCACTTTTCTGCCAAAGCGTTTCTTTAATAAGTTTCTGAATTTCTGATAATTCAAAAGCTCCCTCAGTTTTGGGTAATAAAAAAACTCCACTCATGCGTTGAGAAATGAAATATTTTTTTAACATGTCTTTAAACTGCTTTACTTCGACTTGTTTGAGTTGATCTATATACCAATTGTCATAATTTAGATCATTTAGAACAAATTTTAAAAAGCCAAATCTACTTGCCAATGAGTCCACAGTTTGAGTTGAATAAAGTTTTTCGCTCTCAGTTGCTATAATTACACGATCCAGTTCGTCTTTAGTGCCACAGACGGAGTATTTACGCTAAAAAGTTTTTTTACCAAATATGCTTCTTTTGTAAATTCTCTTTCTTGTGGTCTGTTAAAAGGTTTGGTTAAAGTACTTTTATTTGATTTTCTTTTTCCAAAAAATTTTTCTAAAAGTTTTAAAATTTCTTTTTTTCTAAAATCCTTTTGATCTTCATAAGGCCCAACAAGGATCAAACCCATGTTTTCTGGGGTATAATGCTCTTGATAAAAAGCTTCTAATTTTTTTACAGTTGCCAGTTTTAAGGTTTTTTCATAACCAATCACTGGTCTTCCATAGGGATGAGTAGAATATGTGGCGTGAAATAATGTCTGAAAAAGTTGCCTCCCAGGGTTATCTTCGTTTTTACGTAGTTCTTCTAAAATAATTTCACGTTCCCGTTGAAAGTCTTCTTTTAAAAACTGTGGTGGCAATGACATCTCTCCAAAAACATGTAAAATTTTTTCCCAGTGTTCTTCGGCACAAGTTACATGATAAACGGTTTGGTCAAAGGAGGTAAATGCGTTAATATCGCCGCCCAATGATTCGATTGCGCGGGCAGTTTTACCACTCGAGGGCATACCCATTTCTTTTGCAGTGGCGTCTTTAAATAGCATGTGTTCTAAAAAGTGAGCAAACCCTTCTTCTCCTTTTTGTTCATCTGCACTTCCGACTTTGATCCACCAATAAGTGGCAGCTACTGAACTATCTGAGTGTTGTAAAATTACTGGAATACCATTAGATAATTTGATTTCAGTTGGATTAAATTGAGTTTGCATCTATACAATGTGACACAATACCTAAGAAAAAGTCAAAGCGTAATAATCCGAGAATTTAGAGCAGGTTGTTACTTATGAATAGAGATTGTTAATACCCCACCTTCAGTAGCAAATTTGCGAAGAGTTAAGTTAATAAGAGACTGATAGGGTATTCCTTCCTTTTCACTAAGTTTTTGGTAGAACTCCAACACTTCAGAATCAATACGAATTGTTTTCTGAATTTTATTTTTCCTGTAAAATTTTCCTCGAATTCCACCTGAAAAATCATATTCCTTCTTCATATTGTTTTTTCTCCTTTAGAGTTGCCTTTCTTGCAGAAATAATCCTGATGTATTCTCCCTCATTTACTTCTATTCTATCAGTATGAATTACAACAAGGGTTTTACGATCAAGTGAGCGCCCTACTGAAATCCAACGAACTTCCGAATAGCTATGTTTGTCGATGATCGACAAATGAAACGGATCATCAAAGATCGATGATGCCAATTCGAATGATATTTTGTGTTTTTTAAAGTTTATCGCTGCTTTATCTGGATCCCATATAAACTTCATCGTAACTACATTGTAGTTTGTTATTTTTAAAATGTAAAGACGCATAACTCCAACATATTATCTACTTTATAATTTAACCCATGTCCAGATATAAACTAATTTTATTACATGTCTCCTTAATTGCAGTTGCTTTATATTAGAATTTTTGTGCGAAATTATGTTTTATAAATACCAGTTGTATATAAACATCATTAATGATATAAATCATCTGCACTATGAGGTTTTTATTGGTTTGTTTTAGTTTATTTTGGTCTGCCGTTGTTTTATCTGACGAATGGGATTTCAATCTAGGAGAGAGTTGCGCTAGTTTATTAGCAGCTGGCACTAGCCAAACATTGCCCCATGCTAAGTGGCCTTCTTCCCAATTAACAGGACGCAGTCTAAAAATACAAGAAGCATTAGAGATGATTGAAAATATTTTTTATTCAAAAACAAGTCTGTACAAATATGAAGTGACACGCGTCAGATTTACATATGGCACCGACTCTTTTAGGAAAAACCTGGCTTTGGCTTTTAGGCACATTATGGGCACGGCTTTTTTGCAAGATCACCCAGACGCACTTGTGATCAATCAAAATCTAATTGCTTTAACAAAAGAAGAAACACATGACACGTTACGAAAAGCACATGAAAAATTAGCAGACAATAGGAATTTATTTTTAATTACAAATGTAAAAGATCCTTTGACCACCAAAAAAGATAAACTTGCGCGCTTTCTAATAGAGACTGTGAGCAGGACTTTAGGTAGCCAAATAGTCATTACAGATTTTGATTTAGCGATTTTTTCTACATTCTGCTTTCATTTTGCTAAAAATGATCTGTTTTTAACCGATACTGTCAAGTCAGTGTTAACACAAGTGACACAAGCGGGGTTTGTTGTTTTACATGTAGAAAAAAATATGTATGATTTAGGAATAGGGATTACTGCAATAAAACAAGACCCCCAT
>JACQAU010000028.1 GCA_016194835.1 Deltaproteobacteria bacterium | reverse complement strand
GTCCACTGTTTTGTGCCTGAAGAGTCATACTTTGTTACAAAAAAGTCAGTTGTTCCTGTGAGGACATTATCGTCTAGCCCACCGCTTGTGTAACCTGCAACGTACACATTTCCAGAAGGATCTGCCGCACCACGACCATCTGTGCTTTTAGCTGCAACGCCAAGCTGCTTAGTGCCAGTCCAAGTACCAGGATCAGTGGTACTATTAGTAGTGTTTTTAGAACTGCAGCGTAAAAAAGGCCCTAAGCTTAAAAGCAAACTGCACACTAAAAAAATTCTTCCATATTTCATAATACTCTCCTTTTTCTTTAGTAAAGACTTGTCACAAGCTCTAAGAATATTTTTCAATTATATGTCAGCTTCAGTACAAAGATCAAAGGAATAAGCATTTTTTATTATTCGTAATTTTCAGTTGGAGCAGGTGAGTTTCGTTTTAAGAGTTCAGCAATTTCGTATTCGAGGTGACGGCGATACGCACCTGTAAGTGTTTTTAGCTCAAGAGTTTCTGCTTGTTCCTCTAGTGCTTTAAAAAGATGCTTTCCGCGTACCATCATGGATAATGTGAGCTTGCCGACTTTTGTGCGCTCTTCTTGAAATCGTACCATTTCATCAAGCAGTTCGGTTTTGCTCATACTAATGATCATTATTCGATAAGCGTCTTCTTCCGCCTCAGTGTTTTTTATTTTTCTTACCATTCCTAACGATATTACGTTGTTTTCGTTCGCGCCCATAGCGATTGTAAAGTAAAGCAAATTTGATGCCAACTTTATGACATTTTTTAATGTAATGTAAAAAAATGATATAGTTTTTATATGTGATATAAGTATATAAATTTATAGTAATAATTATATGATTATTAATTAATTATTAATAAAATAAAAACCCAGGTATCAAAATGCACTGCACAAGTATTAGTCAGTTAACTGACAATGAGACACATATACTGTAACGGTCACAGTTACGGTTACAGTTACAGTTTCGGTTTCAGTTACGGTCACAGTTACGGTTACAGTTACAGTTACGGTTACAGTTACGGTTACAGTTTATAAAAAAATATTTTGTAATTTTTATAATTTATGAATAAACTTTAAATACGGTATATTTTTTGATTTCAAGGAGGATAGATATGAAAGGCGTTTTTTTCAAATATTGTGTCGTACTTTCTTTTGTTTTTGTGACTTGTTTCAGTATGGGTTGTAGCAAAAGTTCGTCTGCTGTTTCTTCATTAAAAGCAGCTCTAGCGAGTGTTGTAGTAACTTCGCCTACGGCCAGTTCATCAACAAGTTTAGCTTTTTCTAGGTACAAATGGTTAAATTACATGTTTCCTTTTTCAGTAGCGGAGACAACAACCGCTCCACCAGATGTTAAGCCAATGGGTACAATGCAAACTGAATTTGAAGATAAATTTAAAGGTGATGACCCAACAGCCATGGCTGCACAAATTGGTACTATGGAGGCTACAACTTATCGCGCTCTTTGTTATGGTCCTGTATTGACTGATAATGCGACTGGTGCAAATGTAAATCGTCCTTTAGGAGATTTAGGAATGTGGGCTTCTACAGGGAATCCTTCTTCTGCAGAATCTTGTGCTGCTGCAGAATTAGCAGCACTAATTGGGGGCGCTCCTCAGTTTGTTAATAAACTCAGAAACCTGCAAGCTACATTAATTATTGCAATGGGGAAAAATGGGCGTGCTTTGCCTGATGTAGGTGCTGAGGTTGATGGATTAAGTGATCTGCCTACTATTTCAGGTATGACAATTAGTTCTGCAAAATTAAAACGCCTAAGCGATCGTGGTGGTTTCAAAGTATATAAAACAAGTATTACATTTTCTAAAAGTGCTGCTCTTTCCGATGTAGCTCAAAATGGTACTGTAACAATTTATCATTCACCAAAAAATGATGACAATTCGAACTTTATAGGTTTGATTCAAGCAGTGCTACCTTATAATAACAGTTTCCACAGAGGACTTTCGATGGTTTATGAGCAAACTGACAAAGTGTTAACATATGCATTGGATACTGCAGCAAATAGAAATCAAGACTCGCAAGATTTTTTTAATGCTACCTCAGGAAGAGTAGATTTTTCTAAAGCAGCATTTGGAGAAGATGGTAATCGTATTATCGCTAGTTTTAATGACAACACAAATGGATCTACTATGCACTATGCGTGGCAAGCGGGATCTGGAGATGGTGCAGTTAGAGCATTTGCTTTAGAAATTCCTGCTGGCACAAAAGGTTCACTAACTGGTGTGGCTTACTTTGGTTTTGGTGATGCTATGTCAAGCTTGACTGATAATGTGAGTACTGCGTGGCCAAAAAAAATGTATTGTAATTGGGTACTTGGGACGTCAACTGGTGCTACAGTTGCTGAAGTTCAAGGGCAGACATTTACAGAAAATGCATCAGGAGTATTTATACCTGCTACCAATAAAATTAATTTTGCACCGACAAATACTTGTGCAAAAAGTGGAACTTATATTGTTTCTGCTGCAGCGCCTACGGATTATAACGATGCTGCTCGCTCGGGCACAAAAGATCTCACAACTCCTGGTACGTTGGGAGCTGTTTCTGCTGTGACTGTGCCGTCGTATCCTATTCCGACGGAATAATAATTTAAAATTTTATAGCTTAGCAGTAAATATTATGGTTATAGTTTGCCGTGTCTGATGTGACACTGGCAAACTATAGCTTATTTAATTATTAAATAAATTAACTTGATTAAAGTCCACTTATAATCTAACATTGTAGGTATAAGAGGTACGTCTGTTGGTAGATAGATTACATTTTAGTTATATTTTTTTTATAATATTCTTCTATCTTTTTAGCACAAGTTGTTTAGAGACTACTACACAGAACTCAAACACAAAGACTACATATAATGACAACAAAAATAGCGACGCCCTTTCTGTTGCCGCAACTTCAGATAGCGGCAACATACAAAACGCACCTAAGAAAAAACTATTAGATAATTTGTTTACATTAGAAACATCCAGCGTCGAAATAAATGAACTCCTAGCTGCAGATACAAAGTTACAAAATGTAATTAATAACGTGCCGATTATTTCTTTGGTGATTAAAGTCGGGGCTACTAAAATAAATTTAATTGTATTTGCTAATGGAGAAGTCAAATTTTCAAAACAGTCATCTGATGGTACATCTGAAGAACTTTTTCTAGTACTTCCAGATCAAGAGTTACAAGTGTTATTAAATTTAGTTAAAAACTCGTATCAACAAAATAATTTGTCAGGACTCGCACAAGATTTTTCAGTTTCTGAAGAAGATGCAAAAAAACAAGATTATCAAAGGCTAATGTTAGCTCAAAATAGTGAATTTGGATTACCTAAGGAATTTGTTTTTTATACACCTATTTCTGAGATTGCGCGGCAACCAGAAATAATTCGTAATTTAACAACTCGTTTTCAAGATTTAGTGGAACAAATAATAAAAGAGGGAAAGCCTTTATCAAAATGGGAAGGTTCACTTATTACATTTCCAATGAAAAACGGTATTAGGTGGGCTTATTCCTTTTGGAATAATAGTTTGAGCTCTCAGTATTTGTTTGTGAAAGACTTTCCGATTCTTGAAATAAAAAGTAATGATTTCAATGGTCATGAAATATGGAGTTGGGTTAACGACAACAAAAAAAAGTACCAAAGTCAAACTGCGGCAGTAAAAATAAAACCTGCAGAGTTTATCATTTGCGTTTTTAAGAGACATAAACCGCTTGAAAATGAAAATAGTTTTAACATACTTGGAGCTGATGGATTAAAAATTGATTTATCAGCAAAAGATTTTAATTATAGTCAAAAAGAGGATGATCTAGAAGTAGGGCCAGAAGTAGGGGGTGATGAATCTGAAGTAAGAGATCAAAATTTTAATTGGCAATGTCAAAGGCCACAACGTCTATCACCGTCTGTGTCGACACCTGCACCTACGCCGGCGGTGACAGCGACACCAACACCGACAGCGACGCCGACCAGAACACCAACGCCGACACCGACGCCTACACCGACAGCGACGCCGACACCGACACTAACGGTGATACCAAGAATGTGCTCAAAAGATGCCTTAGAAAGAGTTGCTAGAAGATCGGAGCCAACTACATGTTTAGAATTGTTATTGCAGCAACCAGGAGCACCAAGTGGTGATTACACTCTTAGAGATATCAAAACTGGTAAATCTTTCAGAGCTTTTTGCGATATGATAACTGATGGAGGAGGATGGACAAAGTTTGGTGACATTAAACGAGGTGGAAAAATTGCAAGCACTAGCGTTCATGGAGTTGCAACAAGTCAAAACAATACCATTGCGGAAGCTCCTGAAAACACTGAAAAAAGACTTAAGGTAACTGGAAGTAATTTTTTCTTTGATTATAAGAGTCTAATTACTTCTGAATTTGATCCTTCTTCCATTAAAAGATCATCAGAAAAGAATATAATTGGTCCATTTTCTGTTCTTATTAATGAAAATAATGCTCTTATAAAGAGTAAAGATCTTCAATTTACACTAGAAAATTATTTTGGTTATCCTCAAGTATCAATTTCTGGAGGTTTTGGTTCAGTTATCAATAAACGATCTTATTCTTCTGGGTCTTTAGGAATTTATTGGCCAATTTTGCAGTACCATAATAGTGCAAGATATCGTTGTAAAAATACAATGAATATTTGTTTTCATTATGGTGGCTACACATCGGCTTACCCAGATGTTGTTGCTACTGATGTTGAGTTATTTTACAGAGAAGGATGTTTCACAACATGGCAATCTGAAATAAATCCACATATACAAACTATTCAGTACACACAACTTACAACAACATCTCCAAGCCCTAATACTCAGTATACACAACTTATTACAACAGCACCAACTCCAACACCAACAACTAATGCCCAAAACAAGTTGTATTCCCTAAAAATTGAAGCAAAAACGCCAGTGATTTCAGTACCGACACCAAGTCCATTAAAGCAATGGGCTTGTTATGTAAAATGGTCCGAGCCCTTTGGTTTAACAGCAGATTTTGTTTTGCAACCAGCTAATGCAGTTGTTTTATATTTAGTGCCCAGAGTTACTCACGGTGTAAATATTGCAGTTAGTATTGCTTTACAAGACTTAAATACCGGAGTTGTACAAAAACTTGCATGTTCATCGACTATGGGCGGTCCTTGTAGTGGTACATTATTTAAAGTTGCAGTAGGTGACAAACCCAGTTGGAACATCTCGTTGAACTCGATTCTGTCAAATAATATGCGAATAATTATTGAAAACGCGATAGTAGTTGATGTGGATATACAACTTTCGTCCTATGGAATTGCTATTAATTTAACTAATGCAGGTATTGCATTTCCAGCCATGCAAATGCCAGTTCCTCCAGCGCAAGAGGAGTGTCTAAATTATAATATCTTTTAATTAAGCCTTTTTAATCTAAGTGAATTTGTCACTACAGAAAAAGAACTAAGTGCCATTGCTAAAGATGCAATCATTGGGCTCAGTAGTCCAAATGCAGCAATCGGAATAGCAATGCAATTATAAAAAAATGCCCAAAATAAATTTTGTTTTATTATTTTAAATGTAAACCGTGAAATTTCGAATGTAGTTGCCACCTTCAAAAGATCCCCATGCATTAATACTATGGGAGCACTCTCTTTGGCAATGTCGCTACCCGTACTAAGAGCAAAACCAATGTTAGCTTTTGCAAGTGCTGCAGCATCGTTTACTCCGTCTCCTACCATGCCGACTTGTCCGTATTTTACCTGCAAATCCTCAATGAGTTTTATCTTATCTAAAGGAGATAATTCAGCATGAATTTCATCAATCGGCAATTGACTTGCAATTTTTTGCGCAACTCTTGTTTTGTCTCCTGTAGCTATTACTAAGTGCAAATTAAACTGTTTTAATTTTTCTATTGCAGTAAGAGCAGTAGCCTTTATGGGATCACAAACTCCTATGAGACCAACTAATTTCTTATTGATAAAAATAAATAATGTATTTTCTCCTTTTTCCTGAAGTTCATGGGCATGATTTAAAAATTTTTTAGTCTCACTATCTTGATTTTCTAAATCAATTTGACCTACTGATATGTCAATCGTTTCATTAGGTCCTATTGGCGATCCTATTGCCACTCTAATTCCTCGACCTGCAATGGATTCAAAATGTATGACTTGTAAAAGTTCTAGTTTTTCATTTTTTGCGTATTCTAAAAGTG
>JACQAU010000068.1 GCA_016194835.1 Deltaproteobacteria bacterium | reverse complement strand
TATTTTTTTTATTTTTCATATCCTAACTTTTTTTTGACCATAGCCAGGCATTCATCGACAATTTTTGGCCATATTTCCGACGCATCTCGCTCTAAAACCCAAAGTCGTGCGTCCTCAAGCTCACTCATATTTGGTTTTAATGCGACCAGATCGTTAACATCGTCCATGCGGTCTGCTGCCGCGTAGAGTTTTGAATAAATCAAATCTTTTCGCCCAATGGAGTGAACTTTGAGATGAGTGCCACGAAATACTTCTGAACATCTAAGTTCCCAATTTCGAGGCAACTCATTTGCGAGTAAAGCAGGTCCATTGTTGAGCCAGCCCTCTTTCAGTTGGAGAGTAGAAGCAACCTTCTTTGCTGCTGTTTTTAGTTCATCATCGATAACCGGTTTTAAAACATCTACATCCTGAGTAGCTCTTGTAATAACCCGAAGTGCAATGAGAGCTGCTGCTCCACAAATATAAAATTCTCTCTTAGTGTTTTGTTTTTCTAATTTTTCGTTGAGAGCACTAAAAACAAGCAGAGTATCCATATGATATGTATAAAACAATATACTGTATAAGTCAAGAGTACTTTTATATCATTCCCTCCCCTCACAAACTCCCTATTGCCAAATAACGAGATCTATTACATAAGTTGCAATAATGCCAAATGAGATTCAAGATTCAAATCAATTACAAAACATACGAGAACCAGAGACTCCGATTTTAAAAAAGCGGCTCTACAAAAAAAACAAACAAAATGGCCAGCTTAAAATAGGAGATCACTGGAACGCTATTACAATTATTGCACTTTCACAATCCAGTCCCTTAAAAGCAGTTGCTGAGTTTGTAGAAAACAGTATTGACGCACAGGCAACACAGATCATTATTTATCGAGGAAAAGAATCAGGCGAATATTACTTAAAAATTGTAGATAACGGCAATGGCATACCGCGCAATGATCAAGGTCAACCAAATTTTCAATATGTTGCAACCCACATTTGTGACTCCATAAAACGTCAACTAAAAGCCAAAAGCACACTAGGCGTTCAAGGTGAGTTCGGCATTGGACTACTTAGTTTTTGGACAGTGGGTGAGGAATTAATTATTCGTTCAGTAGGAAATGATAACAAAATATATCAAATGAATTTAAAAAAAGGAAATCCTAAATATGAAGTCACTCAATCGCGTTCTCTTTTCCTGCCTAGTGGCACAGAACTTATAGTAAGACCACTGCTTAAGGGGCTTAAACAGTTGAATGGTGAAAAACTACAATGGTATTTGGCATCAGAGCTTAGAAATAGAATTTTAAAAACTGGGGTAGATATCCGCATTATCGATAGAGTCAGCAGGGCTGAGTTCAAAGTAGAACCAAAGAAATATGACGGAAGAAAACTTGGTTTTACCGAAACCACAGAACTTAAAGCAGCCAAAATTCAATTTGAACTTTACCTTAATGAACCTAACCCAGAAAACAAAATCGCTCTTTATCGAATGGGCACCAGAGTTTTAGAGTCGATTACAGAGTTTGATTTTTTTCAAAAATCACCCTGGAACCTTGGTTTTATACAAGGATATATAGATGCACCTTTGCTGCAACTCTCACCAGCAAATCGTTTAGGCATTATTAGAGATGAAGCATTTGAAACATTTTGTGACTCATTGAAAACAATTGAAGAACAGTTAGAAAAGGAAATTCAAGCCCAAAAAAAAGCAGAAGACGAAAAAGCAACACATGACACTCTTTCAGCGATACAAAAAGCTCTTAAGGTTTGATATGTACAAACAGAAGCCAACGCCGGCTTGGCAAAAAGAACAAATAACAGAACATACTACCTCACCTGATACGGAGTCTTCTATATCTGAGTCATTTTTAGAAGATGATCAAAAACAGAAATCTTTTTTTGATTTTCCAGGTCCTCTATTTTCAGTGAAAATTTACCCGGCTTCTAATTTAGTGTCAGTAAATACACAAAAAAATCTAAGAGCTGTTACAAAAGATAAAAAGAATAAACCAGTTCATGAAAAATTAAACTTCTCATGGCAAATCCTAGAAGGCCAAGGAAGTTTATTATCTACAAATTCTGAAATTGTAAATTTTCATGCACCAAATGAACCTGGATTAATAAAAATCGGCTTAACAGCCAGCCAAGAACTCTTAAGCGGAGAAAAAATCACCTGCATAAGTGAAGCTATTTTAACTATTACAGATTCTTTAATTGCGCAAAAAAATTCTTCCGAAAAAACTAAAGGACTTCCTGGCTATACCTTTCAAAAAGCTCCAGGCGCACTTTGGCGTTCTAAATATGACTCAGATAAAAATTTAATTATAATTAATAACGGCCATAAAGATTTCGTGTTTTCTTCACAAAACAAAACACTCAAGCTCCGGTATCTATGCCGCTTGTTTGCAAAAGAGCTTGTTAAAATCAATTTTCCAGGGTGTTCAACAGATGAACTTTTAGAGCGACTTATCGAAGTCTCACTTTATACTGAAGAGAGATTGAAATAGTGGGATCTGTCTTGTTTATTATTCAAAGCGTAATATCTCCTCTATCTGCCTTTATCTGAATAATGCACAAGCATAGGTGTACCAGCCATATCAGAAGCCAGATTGCCAAATAAAGTATACTCTGGGAGCCAACTCAATCGCACTGTCCCGGTTTCACCTGAACGGTGTTTTGCAACTATTAGTTCTGCTACTCCCTTGTCCTCTGTTTCTTTATTATAGACCTCGTCACGATATACAAAACACACCATATCTGCATCCTGTTCGATGGCACCAGAATTATGGCTTACAATACCATCAGCCAGCCAAGATGCAGTGCTTGGAACAGTCAAATCATAAACTTCGTCTTCTCCAACAGATACAATAGACATTATACGATCCCAAAAAATATCATTTTCACACATATCTTTCAGATATTTATCATTTAGTATCATTGCATAATCTTTCAGAACACCTCTAGAAGGGGCAAAACTAAAATGTGAACTCCCTCCAAAAGAAGTACCACGTCTTGTAGCCATAGAACGCCATGAAATTTTTTTACTTTTCATCAAACTCCTGACACGATCAAAAATTTCTACAGGTACTGTATCAACATTGGTATTAGCACTTGTATTAGATAATGCTGTGGCTAATTTTTCAGCCTGAACTTTTCGTGGACCAAACGCTCCAACTTTAGACAAAAAAGCAGACTGAGCTTCAACACCACGTACCCAAACCATACTGACTGGGTTCTTATATACAGACTTTACTGTTTGAATTCTTGCCACAATGCCTAAGCGAAGCAATAGTGCTGATACGTCATCAGCTAATCCTCGGCTACAAGTAGAAAAATGCACACCATGACTTCCACGTTGACCAGTTTTTCGCACATAAATAGTTCCATCAGTTGCCCAAAGATGCCTAAGCAGAAGCCCAATTTGTTTGTTATCAAGGGCAAAAGCCTCACTTGGTATTCGCTTTTGATGAGAGCGCTGTCCATAAACACCAAGTTTACGTAACCATAAATTCATACCAGCAGGATGCCAACGATTGCCATTACCAGAAAATAAAAGCTGATGCCAATTTCCACGACCCTTATATCGAGTTACCCTTACATTAAATTGATTTATTGCTGCTTGTGTGACCAACTGGCTACATTCTTCTGAAGCAGTTGTGTACCGCATAGGACCATGGACCAAATAACTTCCATCCCCAATTAATTCACCAAGTAAGGCAACTCGATCATCTGACCATCTCTTAGTGGCTTTTTGTTCTAAAATCATTCTTGCAATTGCAAGTCGATCTCCAACTTTAAGTTCACTCACTTTCTTCCAGCTCTGAAGAGAATAAAGTCTATGACTACAAGTTGCCTGAATTTTACGGCCACTTGCAAGTGTTATCTCAAAAATCGGTTTTTTACCCACACACCACACAAGATCTGATTGTGCACGAATAATTTTCCCTTTTGCGTTCATTGAAAGAACTTCTGGGGTTTGCCCCACAAGATCTCGAATAGGCACACGTCGACCATCAGCTAATACAACAAGTGTGTTGCCAGTTACACATTCGCGCAAATCAGAAAGCATAGGCCTTTTATCTTGTCTTGACTCAACACCACGATTTAGCTGAGAAAGTGCAATAATTGGCACTTTAAGCTCTTTAGAGAGTGCTTTCAAACTACGACTAATTTCTGAAATTTCTCTTTCTCTAGAATTATCACCTCTAGATCCCCCAACCCTTGTACCCCGCATAAGTTGTAAGTAATCAACAATCACAAGATCTAATTTTTTTTCTGCTGACAAAAGTCTTCGACACCTGGCGCGCATATCTAAAACACTAAGATCTCCAGAATCATCAAGAAATATTTTTGATTTCGAAAGCTGATCCGCTGCTTGCGCCAATCTTTGCCAATCTCTATCTAACAATCTGCCAGTTTTTAATTTCTTGGATTCAATACGCGATAAACCAGATAAGAGCTTAAAACCTAATTCTTCTTTTGACATCTCTAACGAAAAAAACGCCACCACTGCTTTTCTCTGAAGTGCAACAAATTGAGTTGCTGTTAGAACAAGGCTTGTTTTTCCCATAGCCGGACGGCCTGCAATAATTAATAACTGCCCAGCTTGTAATCCACAAGTCATACGATCTAAATCATGAAAGCCTAGTGCTAGTCCAGTGATGGTTTCTTTTTTCTGAGCAAGTTCTTCGATAATATGCATGTTTTCCATCAAAATGTCATGCATGCTAGAAAAAGTACGCATGAGTTTTAGATCACTGACTGCAAAAACTTTTTGCTCAGCTTCATCTAAAAATTCTTCGATGTCCTCTACGCCCTCGAATGCACGACATGCAATCTCGTTTACAGTCTCGATCATTCTGCGAAGCAAAGCCTTTTCTCGAACTATTTTTGCGTAATAACTCACATTGGCAACTGCAAAGCTATCTTCAAATAGAGTTGTTAAGGCCTGACTTCCTCCAACAGTCTCGTACCAGTTTCGATCTTTAAGAGCAGTGGTGAGTGTAACTAAATCAACCGGCTCTCCTTTTTCTGAAAGAAAAAGAATGAGTTCAAATATTTTTTGATGTGAATCTTTATAAAAATCTCTTGCTTCAAGCCCGTGTTCAACCACTCTATAAAGCACGTCGTTTTGCACTAAAATCGCGCCTAGCACTGAACGCTCGGCTTCCAGATGATGCGGAGGCACCCTAAGACTTGTTGGAGATGGCGCTTGAATTAAAGACCGGGTCATAGAAATATATTTTTCCCCCATTAATCAGACATCAAAAAATCTGAGTCTGTACTGTGTCTTCGTTCTCCGATCTTCTGTCTCAGTTCTGATATATCATTCGTCTTTAACCACAGAAACTTTCAACTGCGCTACTACGTCTGACTCTAACTTGACTTTTACAGTATGTAATCCTAAATTTTTAATTGGCGCTTCTAGTTGAATTATCTTTTTATCTATATCTATACCGGCTTCTTTGAGGGCCACTGAAATATCACCTGTGTTTACTGAACCAAAAAGTTTTTCTTTCTCCCCTACTCTTTTTTTCACAATACAAGTAAATTCATTGAGCTTTTTAGCCATTTCTTCTGAGAGAAGTTTTTGAGATTGTCTTTTCTTATCAAGAATTCTCTTACAATGTGCAAACTCCGCTTCATTTTTTTTACTTGCAATCACTACAAGCCCATTTGGCAACAAATAGTTTCTAGCATAACCATCAGAAACTTTTATGACATCGCCAATGCGCCCAAGATTTCCAACATTTTCTTTTAAAATCACTTGCATAACTCTAACTCCATCCCTATGTTTGCCTTAACTTTGCCCTAAAGTCAAACCACAGATCAAAAAAGCCAATCCCTACTAATAAAGGCAACATTAAAAAAACCGAAAG
>JACQAU010000002.1 GCA_016194835.1 Deltaproteobacteria bacterium | reverse complement strand
CACTTTAAAGGCAATAAAAAACAGCTTAAGAAGTTATTTTACACAAGTGTAAAGTACATATATGACAACCCTCTAAATGTGATATCTCAAAAATTACCCAAAAATTAATTGACTCGGGCATTAGAGCCCGGTAAAGTGCTGTCCGCTGGCTGTTATGAAGATTTTTTTACACGAAATTAAAGAACAAGAGACTACATTAGACTTTACCCAAAAAGACCTTTGGGCCAAAGAAGTCGTGTCTAAACTTGACGAAAAAGATTCTGAAACAACTACTTCACCCAAAGCACGCACTATTAGCGCTCATTTTACTTTTAGAAAAATTAACGACATATTTTTAGTTGTTGGGAAAGTTGACACAGAAATTCAACTTTTGTGCAGCAGATGTGTTAATCCTTACTTACTGCGCTGTGAGCCGTCATTTAGTATTTTATTTTGTAAAGATCCCGCGATGGCTGGTGCTGTGCCTTTTGAGCAAAAGCATAGTTTGACAAATCATTTTCATTACCAAACCTTACCAGATCTAGAGAGCGCTGCCGAACTAGAGCTCACAAAGGATGTTGATATTAACTATATTGCTACTGATTTTATTGACCTAGCCGAAGTTTTAAACGAACAACTAACACTAGAACTCCCTTTTCAGCCTTTGTGCCACAAAGACTGCGAAGGACTATGTCCAGGTTGTGGAACTGATCTCAATGAAAATAACTGTGAATGTTCAAAAGATTCTCATGAGCAGCCTTTTGCTGCTTTAAAAAATCTTAAACATAATTAATAAGGAGAAATTATGGCCGTTCCAAAGAAAAAGACTTCAAGAAGTAGAAGAAACATGAGGCGTTTTGCGGGAGGCAACCGACTTGAAAAACCCACAACTATCACATGCCCAACCTGCAACGAACCCACTCGCCCACACCGTGTTTGCATGTGTGGATACTATGATAAAAAATTAATTTTAAATCCAAAAATTAAAACAAAAGAAAAGTCTACAACCCAAAACCAATAATCCAAAGTATGCACAAACTTATCTTAGATGTTATGGGAGGTGATTATGCACCTTCTGCTATTTTAGAGGGCGCAAAACTTGCCTTGAAACATTTAAATGGAGAACTTTATTTAGTGGGTGATGAAGCAGTTATTAATACACAACTGAAAAGACATCGCTTTAAATCGCTTAAGTACTCATTGAATAAAAAAGTTTTTATTCTACACGCAAAAGACAATATTGAAATGTCAGAAACAATAAGTTCTGTACGCACAAAACCAGCTTCTTCGATAAATGTTGGCATAAAGCTAGCCGCGCAAGATTGGAAAAACAAAACACCTTCTGCTTTTATTAGTGCAGGACATTCTGGAGCTCTGATGGCCTCAAGTCTTTTACACATGGGCAGATTACCTCAAATTGAACGCCCTGCTATTGCCATAAAACTTCCGACTATACGTCCAGATGGTTGCGTACTGATTGATGTTGGAGCAAACATAGAGAGAAAATCAGTTGAACTGCCAAAGGTGGGACTCCTCTCAAACGGTGAGGAACGATCCAAAGGAAACGAGCTCACACGCAGAGCACTTGAACTTCTTGAAAACTCTCAGTTTTTTCAAGGTCAAAACCGGTTAGCTGATTTTATAGGATATGTAGAGGGAAAAGAACTTTTTTCAGGGCGCGTAGACGTTGTAGTCACTGACGGTTTTGTAGGAAATTTGGTTTTAAAATCCTTAGAGGGCTTAGGGTTCACAGTAGCTTCACTTCTTATACAAGCTGCCAAGAAAAATCCTCTCACATCAATTGGTCTTGTTTTTTCTTTCGGGCTATTAAATAAAATTAAAAAGAAATTGGATTATGCAGAATATGGCGCAGCTCCACTCCTGGGAGTTGGTGGTTATGCTTTTGTTTGTCACGGGAGGAGCAAGGCCAAGGCTATTATGAATGCGCTCATCCGAAGCCAAAATGCCCTGGAAAGCCGGTATATTGAAAAATTAAACTTAGCCTTACAGAACCAATCTGTGTTAAAAGGAAATAACTAATGGCACATTCACTCACTCACCCTTATGCTGCACGGGTTACTGGAACAGGTTCTGCTTTTCCTGAGAAAAGACTAACCAACCATGATTTTCCTGCTTCTTTACAAACAAGTGACGAATGGATTAGGGAAAGAACAGGTATTTTAGAACGCAGAATTGCTAATCCTAAAAATAATAGCGAATTTAATTCGTCATTAGGTTTAATTGCATCTCGCCGTGCTCTCGAAATGGCAGGTAAAACTCCAAGTGACGTAGACGCAATTTTATATTGCACCTGTACACCAGACACTCTGTTGCCTTCTACAAGCTGTTGGCTCCAAATGAAACTAGGAGCAACTAGAGCGTGGGCCTTAGATCTCCATGCTGCATGTTCCGGATTTGTTTATGGTCTAACCTTGGCTGATCAGATCGTTAAAACAGGATTTGCAAAAACAGTCCTAGTAATTGGATCAGAAGTTTTGAGTTCCTTAATCAACTGGGAAGATCGCACGACTTGTATTTTGTTGGGAGATGGGGGTGGAGCTGTAGTTGTAGAGCAAGTGCCGTCAAATTCAACTAGAAAAATCCTATCTAGCCACCTGCACTGCGATGGAAATTTATGGGAATTATTTCATATCCCTGCCGGAGGTTCTAACGTACCAGTTACGTCTGAAGTTCTTGAAAATAAACTTAATAAAACACAGATGAAAGGCAAAGAACTGTTTAAAGTCGCTGTTAAAACTTTATGTGATTTTGCTACTAAAGCCTTAGAACATAACCAGTTAAAGTGTGAAGATTTGGATTGGTTTATTCCTCACCAGGCTAATCTGAGAATTATCGAAGCCGTAGCCAAGCGGCTCAATGTGCCAATGAAAAAAGTCATCACTAATATTGATCGTTTTGCCAACACATCTTCTGCCACAGTACCTACTGCGCTAGACGAGGCTGTACGGGATGGTCGCGTACAACCTGGGCACACTGTTTTAATAGACGTGTTTGGAGCAGGCCTGACTTATGGGAGCTTGCTTTTGAAATGGTAGTAGCACTTTTTCCTGGCCAGGGATCTCAGTTTGTCGGTATGGGTAAGGCTTTGTATGAGCAATTTCAAAAAGCCAGAGAAGTATTCGAAGAATCCGAAGACGCTGTACACGTAAACATAAAAAAACTTTGTTTTGATGGACCACATGCAGATCTTACGTTGACTAAAAATACCCAGCCTTGTCTTTTGACGGTATCAGTAGCTGCTTTCAGAGTTGCTGAAGCAGAGTTAGGCATCAAGCCTGATTGTGTGGTTGGACACTCACTTGGTGAATACTCAGCACTTGTGGTAGCTAAAAGTATTTCTTTAAGCACTGCAGTTAGATGGGTAAGGGAAAGAGGACAAGCCATGCAAGAAGCAGTACCTCTAGGCGAAGGTGCTATGGCTGCTGTTTTAGGGTTAGAAGACGAAGAAGTTCAAAAACTATGCCAAGAGGCTCAAGAAGACACAACACAAGCACTTGTGGATCGAGAGTTATCTATCCCCACGCTGGTTCGGCCAGCAAACTACAATGCTCCTGGCCAGGTTGTTATTGCGGGATCTAAAAATGCAGTTGCTAGAGCGTGTGAAATTTTAAAAGAAAAATGGAAAAGGGGGAAGTCAATCCCACTTGAAGTTAGCGCTCCTTTTCATTGTGAGCTTATGCAACCAGCTCAGACGGAAATGGCTAAAATATTTGAACAAACACAAGAGAAACCTTTGACACCGCTATGTCCTTATGTCCCAAATTTAACGGCTAGAATAACTCAAGAAAAAGAAGTAATTATAGAATTTTTAACTCAGCAGATCACAAAGCCAGTACTGTGGAGGGAGTCTATAGAAAAACTTTGTGAAAAAGGGTATGACAGATTTATTGAATTTGGACCAGGTCAGGTTCTGCAAGGATTAACCAAGAGAATTGCAAAAAATCTGAATTTCAATCCTACTGTCATGAGCTGCTCGGATCCAGATTCACTAAAAGGACTTTCAATATGCAAAAACTAAATGCTTTAGTCACAGGAGCTTCGAGGGGCATCGGAGCGTGTATTGCTAAAACACTAGCTCAAGACGGATATCATGTACTGCTTAATTATTGCTCAAACGAAGCCAAGGCCAAGCTAATACAACAAGAAATTCAAAACGAGGGGGGCAGTGCTGAGCTTTGTGGTTTTGATGTTTCGGAGCCTTCGCAAGTTAATGAAAAATTCGAATGGATAGGAAAAACCTATGGTGGTCTATCGGTTTTAGTAAATAACGCCGGAATTACTTTAGATTCCTTATTGTTACGCCTCAAAGATGAAGACTTGGATAAAGCTTTATCCATTAACTTAAAGGGTGCTATTTATTGTACTAGGGCTGGAGCAAAACTAATGCTAAAAGCTAAACAGGCTAGTGGTACTGAAAGAAGTATTATACATATCTCTTCGGTAATAGCAGAAACAGGTAATGCGGGACAGGCTGTCTATGCTGCTACTAAGTCAGGGCTTATTGGATTTAGCAAGAGTATAGCCAGGGAACTCGCGTCGCGTCAGATACGTGTAAACGTGGTGACGCCTGGATATATTCAAACGGACATGACTGAGGTCTTGACTGATACACAGAAAGAGGCGATTCTACACCAGATCCCTCTTGGCTTTTTTGGAACACCAGATGATGTAGCCAATTTGGTTTCGTTTCTGGCTTCGCCCAAAAGTAAATACTTGACCGGACAAGTAATTAGTGTCAATGGAGGGATGTATATGTAGTTTAAAACTGTAAGCAGTTGACTGTTTACAGTAACGGTAACGGTTACCGTTGCGGTACGGTTACTGTTTTGGAAAAAAATAGTATAAATGACGACTTACAAAGTGTAGGTTCAAGAGAAAGTTCAAGGAAAAGTTCAAGGAAAAGTTAAAGAGAGAGAGAGTTGAGAAGATTAAAGAGAATTTTAAAAAGACAGTTTTTGAAAAGCTAGTTAAAAATAGTTAAATGGTAGTTAATAACAAAGTTGTTAAAAATGAAGAAAGTAAAAAGTTTTTTTTGAAGGAGAAAATTATGAATCAATCAGTAGAAGAAAGAGTTCGTGGTATTGTATGTGATCAGCTTGCTGTGGAGCCGGAGAAGGTTATTTTAGGAGCTTCTTTTATTGATGATCTAGGCGCAGATAGTCTTGATATTGTAGAACTAGTAATGACAATGGAAGAAGAGTTTGACTTAGATATTCCTGACGAAGATGCTGAAAAAATGAAAACAGTAGGAGATGTTATTAAATACATCTCTTCAAAAGCTACTCATTAAATTGAATATTATAAATTTGAATAATACATTAAATAACACAAAGCGCCGAGTTGTTATCACTGGCATAGGAGCCATCACCCCTTTGGATTTGGATTGCCGTTCTAGTTGGCAGAGTGCACTAGATGGAAAATCAGGGATCGGCAAAATTACTCATTTTGATGCGCAAAGTGCGCCTGTTCAGATTGCTGGAGAGGTGCATGGATTTGATGTTACTAAAAATATAGGTCCTTATACTCCTTTGCCTGGTGTTACGATTACACAAGCAGCAAATCTCAAAGAAGCAAGAAGAGTTGGTAGGTTTTGCAATTTAGCACTGGGTGCTGGGCTAGAAGCTTATGGAGACTCTGGATTGGATGCGATAAGAGAAAAAGCAGATCCACTGCGCATGGGAGTCAATATTGGTGTTGGTATGGGTGGACTTCCCGAAATAGCAGAAGTTCATTCAGCGCTCTTAACTAAAGGCTATAAGCGAGTAACACCATTTTTTATTCCTCAGGTCATTCCGAATATGCCATCGGGGCAATTAAGTATTTTGTTAAATTTTAAGGGGCCAAATTTATGCAATGTCACGGCATGTGCTTCTAGTGCTCATAGTCTAGGCGAGGCATTTCGGCTGATTCAGAGAGGACAGGCAGATGTGATGCTTGCTGGTGGTGCTGAAGCGGTGATTTGTCCTTTAGGTGTTGCAGGCTTTGCATCTATGAAGGCTTTGTCTACTAGAAATGAAGATCCCGAGAAAGCCTCACGGCCTTTTGATAGGGATCGAGATGGATTTGTGATGGGAGAAGGTGCGGGGGCATTGATTTTAGAAGAATATGAATTTGCAAGATCAAGAAGTGCAAGGATTTATGCAGAAATTGTAGGTTACGGATTATCTGGAGATGCATATCATATGACGGCACCTTCGCCAGATGGAGAAGGAGCAGAAAGAGCTATAAGGCTCGCATTAGAAGACTCAAATCTCAGTGCTGAAAAAATCGGGTATATCAATGCCCATGGTACATCAACTCCGAGTGGTGACACCGAAGAAGCAAAAGCCATCGCCCGGGTTTTTGCAAGTTATAGAGACAAGGTGCATGTGAGTTCTACAAAATCAATGACAGGGCATCTTTTGGGTGCTGCTGGAGCGGTTGAGGCTATCTTTTGCATTTGTGCTTTAGTGGACGGCAAAATCCCACCTACCATTAACTTAGATAACTTGGACCCGGCCTGTGAACAAACGGAATTAAATTTTACTCCACACCATATGGTCGAAAAAAATATCTTATATGCAATGAGCAATAGTTTCGGCTTTGGTGGAACGAATGCCTGTTTGGTGTTTGGTAAAATTTGACTACTTTATTGACAACCGGAGCCCAGAAAAAGCCAAAAAAGCTTATAACTCTGCAGATTGTTTGCGTTATTCTGAAATGAGATGATTTTTTTTACATCTGACCCATCTTCCCCTTTGATTTTACACACAATTCCTTACACTAACACCCCGGAAAACTTGCTTGACCCAATCGTATCTTGTGGGATACAATATGTTTTATGGAGGCGCATCCACGTGAATTGCTGGAATACGAAACTGAAACGGGAAAATGCCCCTTTCGTGATTGGCTTGAGGGCCTAAAAGATTATGTAGCTCGGGCCATTATTCGAAAGCGACTCAATAGGATTCGCACAGGAAATATGGGTGATAAGAAACCAGTGGGCGACGGAGTTTTTGAGCTGCGTGTAGACTTTGGTCCAGGATACCGAGTTTATTTTGGTGAGGACGGACTGAAAATTGTGGTGCTTCTTTGTGGAGGAGACAAGGGGT
>JACQAU010000001.1 GCA_016194835.1 Deltaproteobacteria bacterium | reverse complement strand
CTGCAGGCTTTTTGTCTCGTATAGAACAAGGGCCACTTAAAATCGAAATTTTGCCGGAATTTTGTTTTACTGCATTAGAGTCACTCTTAGATTCTTCACGCCAATTGCAAATTAGGTATTTGTTTATTGATACTGAAAAACATTTTAGTCAAAAATTGACAGATATTGAGCATGCGCATTTATTTCAATCTCCGGATGGAAGCACGTATAAACTCACTCAAGAGGAAAATAAAAAGGTTGGTATTAAATTTGTGCGCTTCAGCACACAAAACAAAACACAGATCTTTATTCCTCGTTTTGCGTCTGAACCTATAGACAGGCACTTGGAGCTTGATGTCGCCTCACCTTATAGACTTTATGATCTAGAAAAACTAAAAAGTACAAACAATATTTTTTTAACGCAAACCAAAGCTGGCACAGTACGACTTGGATATGGAAAAAGTAACCAGTGGAAATTTGAAGAATATAATAACCAAGCTATTTTGCTGCCATGGATGGGATTTCAGCTGGTTTTATTAAAATACTGGAAAGACACAGCTCTGCGGTGGTTATATGTTGAGGGTGAACCAAATAAAGAAGAATCAAAAAACATCAAAGCTCTTGTCGCTATTGTGACTAAAGGCAAAAAGAGCGAAGAACTCTTGTTTACAGATCAAAACCAAACACAATCCCAAATCTCAAATTTGCAAGGTTTTATAAGAAAACAACTAGTTTTTTTGCCATTTCAGATGGAGCTAGTTCGGTTCAAGATGGATAAAATCCCAGGTACTGATAAACCAGCAAGTTTTGAGTCATTTGTGAAACTCAAAGACACTGGCGAAACCGCGCACATCTACATGAATAATCCATTAAAACGTGGGGGCTATACTTTTTATCAGGCGTCATATTTTCAGGACGAAAAAGGAGCATATCACTCTGTTTTGTCTGTTAACCGGGATCCTGGACGGTTTATAAAATACTTTGGGTCGGCTTTTTTAGTTATTGGTATGATTTTAACGTTTCTTATTTTATATGGTTATTGGAAGGTAACATGAGTAACATAAGTTTTATGCATAAAACTTATGTTACTCATTAGGAAATGTACTGTATGAAAAAAATATTTTTACTCTCAGCGCTTTTGTGCGCCAATATTGGTTTTACTGAGGATCGATTTGCACAGTTTTGCCTCAACCCAAGTTTAGAATCTGTTCCTATCCTTGCAGATGGGCGTGTAGTCCCTCTTTTTACCCATGCAAATCGAATTAAAAAACAAATCTTTTCATCAAAAAACTGCTCTCAGTTTTCCGCAACTGCGCTTTATTGTTTTTTGAGTTTTGGTCAAAAGCAAGAGATCTTTAAAAATAAATCTTGTCAGCCAGTACTCAAAGTAAATCATCAAGAGGCACAAACACTACTGGGATTAAATGCGGACGAAAAAGAAATCAGTATCGAAAAAATCTCATTTTCACAAAATATATTAATCAACAGATACCATACTCTTAAAGACAAGGGCCTAGAAAACAGTGGCCTTGCAAATGATTTGGCAAGTATTTTGTCATCATATGAAAAACTGATTTCTATCGAAAAAGGTGAAGACTGGAAGATCTTGGTTTCAGAAAATAACTGGGTGGCTCTAAATAGTTTTAAAGACCAACCCGAAGAAAAAATTTTATCAAGTAATCATTATCTAAATGTATCAGAAAAAAGAAATCTTACTCTAGAAACTATTTATGAAAAAACACAGCCATTTTCATGGGCGGTTTTGATTGCTTTAGCCGGGTTTTTATTTTCGATTCTTTCTACTTATAAAAGAAAGTTTTATCCTTATTCATTAATTAGCCTTGGCTTTCTGTGTAACTGTTTCTGGCCGTGGCCCTGTGACCAATATGTACGAAACTGTGATGTGGAGTGGCTTTGTAGCTTTCTTCATATCGTCTTTATTGGGATTGAAATGGAAAAATGCAAAAATACTTGCTGCCGGATTTGCTGGAAATGCCATTTGCTTTTTTATGATGAAATTTGCAACAGGAATGTTGGATAGCACGATACAGCCACTTGTTCCTGTTCTAAGAGATAATTTTTGGTTAAGTACACATGTGACTTCTATTACTTTCTCATACGGATGTTTCTTTTTGAGTTGGATCGTCGCAAATGCGTTACTAATTGCTTTTATTTTTAAAAACAAAAAATCACATTTTGTGCATTCGCTAAACGAATGGAATCGTTTTTTAAGGGTTGCAATACAAATAGGGGCGGTTTTTTTAGCGGCTGGGGTTTTGTTGGGCGGTATTTGGGCTGATTATTCATGGGGTAGGTTTTGGGGATGGGATCCCAAAGAAACTTGGTCACTTATTTCACTTATTGTTTATGTTATGATTTTACACGGAAAATATGTGGGGTGGTTCAAAGACATAGTTTTTACAATGATCACGGCATTTGGTTTTATGTTTATTCTCATGGCTTGGTTTGGTGTGAATTATATTTTAGCTACTGGATTGCATAGCTACGGCTTTAGCTCTGGTGGCGCTTTGTTTTTAGCTATAATTTTTTTGGCGCAACTTTCTATTTTGGGAGTTGCTTGTGTTCTAAATCTGAAGACTATTTAGATTCTTTAGTGTTATTACTATTTTCATAAGGACACGGTGTTTTTCCAGATGAGTCTGAGCACTTTTGCCCGTGCCATGTTTTATGTGCTAAATAATAACGAGGAGCGCAAAAAACACAGAGCATAGCTACAAATAGCAAGGCTTGCCAAAACCGCACTTTTTTTAGTGAAACAATATAAGCAATGACTTTGTTCCATGTAAAATAAAGCAGTGCAGAAGCAATAAGCCACCATGCAATACAAGATAAAACGCAATAACCCCAACAATGAGCCAAAGGACAAGTTGCAGTGTTCATAATTTCTTATTTTACTCGCATTTTAAGAAAGCAAAAGAATTTCCGCATTGCCCCCCGCGCCAGCCTGCCGTGCCAGCGAGGTGCGATAAAAAATATGAATGTTTTCGCTTGTTTATCTCAGAAATCAGAAGTAATGTCACGGTCCTTAGGAAGCACAACTTATGACCTATTCGTCTTATATAGTCTTGGCTAGAAAATGGCGGCCAACACAGTTTGAAAAAATTGTTGGGCAATCTTCGACTGTGCAGACACTCATGAATGCCATACGGACTAAAAGAATTAATCAAGCTTATTTGCTCACGGGCTCTCGTGGTATCGGAAAAACGACAATTGCTAGGATCTTTTCTAAAGCAATTCGTTGTCAAAACTTAAAAGATGCCCAACCGCAAACTCAGTTTTTACTTGCTTGTGATGCGTGCCCTCCTTGTCTAGACATGGCTAAAAGCAATAGCATGGATGTGATTGAAATTGACGGTGCGTCTAATAATGGAGTGGAGTCGGTTAGGGAAATTAGAGAAAATGTCAAATTTTTGCCAGCTATTGGCGATAAAAAAATTTATATTATTGATGAAGTTCATATGCTTTCAACGGCTGCGTTTAATGCTCTTTTGAAAACATTAGAAGAACCCCCACCTCACGTGATTTTTATTTTTGCAACTACTGAGCCACATAAGATCCCAGCCACAATTCTTTCGCGTTGTCAGAGGTTTGATCTAAAACGGGTCACTATCACTCAAATTCAAAGTAGGCTCCAGGAAGTTGCTGTTAAAGAAGAAATAGAAATTGATATTTCAGCCATAGCTATACTAGCTCGTGCAGCTGAAGGCAGTATGCGAGATGCTCTATCTCTTTTGGATCAGTCTATAGCTTTTTCTGGAAAAAAAATTACAGCACAAAATGTACGAGATAGTATTGGCCTAATAGAAAGCCAAGCTTTATTAAATACGCTTAGCAAAATTTTAGAAAAAAAACCACTAGAAGCTATTTCTTACGTAGCGCAAGCTTATGAAGCCGGGCACGATTTGAGGATTTTTACTAAAGGGCTGATCGAATTTTTGCATGGGATTATATTAGCAAAAGTCGGCGCAAGCCATTCTATGGCATTAGAGTTTTCTACAGAAGAATGGGAAGCATTATGTAATTTATCAAAACTTAGAGCTATCGAAGAGCTTGAACTTATATTTCAGGTTTTTCATTATGGGATGGATTGGATCGCGAGGTCTCCGCAGCCTAAAACTGTTTTGGATATCTTGGTCGTCAAATGTGCTACTGCAGAAGTTTTAGTGTCTTTTGGTGCATTAGAACAACACAAAGAAAAACCTCCAGTCAAACTGGTTGTATCAGAGCACTCCTGGGCAGGATTGATTTCTCATGTGAAAACCACAAGGCCGTTTTTGGCTTCTCTTTTAGAGCACGCAAGTTGTGAACATTTTCCTAATCAAAGCGAAGATCTGCTTAAGATTTGTTTTCCTCAAGATGCTACTTACTTTAAAGACCAATTTAAATCACCGCTTACACAAGAACTATTTTTGGCTTTGTGTCAGAAATATTTTTTTAAACCAATCAGAGTACAAGTAGAGCTCAGTCAAAATAACACCGTAGCAAGCGAAAGTTTGGCTCAAAAAAAAGAGCGTGAAAATACAGAAAGGGAAAATTTAATTAGGACGCAGTTTGAAAATCATACAGCAGTAAAAGAAACAGTATCTCTTTTTAACGGAGAGCTTGGTCCTATTGAATTTAAACTATCCAATGTTGCTAACTAATTCTTATAACCCATTATCACGACTTATTTATGAATTGACAAAGCTCCCAGGTATTGGAGAAAAAACAGCTACTAGGTTGGCATATTTTGTTTTAAAACAGGATCTTGAGGATATAAACGGACTGGTCAGCGCACTTTTAAACGCGAAACAAAAAATTAGTTTCTGCAGCACATGTTTTACTTTTACTGATGTTAACCCTTGTCAAATTTGTTCAAGCTCGAAGAGAGAACAAACCGTGATTTGTGTGGTCGAAAAACCAGCCGATGTACATTCGATTGAATCATCTCAAACCTATAATGGGTTGTACCATGTTTTACACGGAGTTCTTTCACCACTGGATGGTATTGGACCAGAAGAACTAAAGATTAAAGAGTTTTTAAACAGACTCCGAGAAGGACAATCTGTTGTGAAGGAAGTAATTTTAGCAACTAATCCAAGCGTAGAAGGTGAAGCGACTGCGCTTTATATGGCCAGACTTTTAAGGCCATTGGGGCTTAAGATTACTCAATTGGCATATGGGCTACCTGTTGGAGGTCTAATTGAATATGTGGATAAACAAACTTTAGGTAAAGCCGTTTTGAATCGTATGGAAATTAATTAAAGTGAGTTTTATTAATCACGCAGCCGGAGAGCTTATTTGTAAAGTGGTTTACTTTGGAACTGGTATGGGTGGAAAAACAACCAATTTGCAGTACATTTATGAGCACACTCAGCCCAATGAGCAAGGCAAATTAGTGAAGCTGAGTTCTGGTAACGAAAGGACGTTGTTTTTTGATTTTCTTCCATTAGCAATTGGAGGAACGCGAGGATATAAAACCAGATTTCATCTTTACACTGTTCCTGGACAAACTTTTTATGAGACCTCCCAAATGTTTATTTTAAAAGGAGTGGATGGAATTGTCTTTGTAGTTGACTCTCAGGCCGAGCGAATGGAAGCCAATATAGAGAGTTATGAACATTTGGAAAGGACACTGGAGAGGCATGGATATAATATTCATAAAATTCCATTTGTTTTCCAGTACAACAAAAGAGACGTGCCGGTGGCAGTTTCTGTTAAAGAACTAGAGGTGACGTTTAATCCACTGCGGAAGCCTTTTGTCGAAGCCATTGCCAACCAGGGGGTTGGTGTTATGGAGACTCTACAAGAAGTGAGTCAGTGGATTATTAGAGAAATTAAGGGGGGAGAGAAACCATGAGAAAGCATTTATTAAAGAAATTTAAAAAAATATTTGAACATCAGAGAAAAAATATTTTGTTTAATGATCGGGTTGTAAGAGATGATTTTATGGTAACCATGGACGATCGATATGACGAAGTCGATCAGGCAGCTATCGAAATTGAACAATCCATGCGTATGAGACTTTGCAATCGAGAAGTGCTTTATTTAAAGAAAGTAGAAGACGCTTTAAAACGAATCGACGAGGGCACGTTTGGAGAATGTGAGGGGTGTGGCGAGTTTATTGAACTTCGCAGGCTTGAGGCACGTCCAACAG
>JACQAU010000046.1 GCA_016194835.1 Deltaproteobacteria bacterium | reverse complement strand
CCTCATCATATTAAAATGCTAGCTGCCGTACCTATAGAAAAAATTACTTTGTTTGAGCTAGATCTCACAGAAATTGAAAAACGAATTTTAGTAGACCCATGGATAAAAAAAGTCAAACTTGAAAAAGTATTCCCCAATTCAGTTCGTATTTCTACTCAATTTAGAAAGCCAATAGCGCTCTTACAAGGCGAAAAAGCTAATATAAGTTACCTTGATGAAGAAGGTATTATATTTGGCCGACTAAACCTGACACTCAAAGAAGACTTACCGATCATTTCTGGAGTTCCCCTAAAAGATTCATATCTAGTTCAAAAAATACTTAATTTATTGCAGTTATGGGAAGCCAGTGGTCTAAAAAAATTACCCCCGATTTCTAATGTTCTTTATGAGGAAGATAAGGGTTATCGAGTCATCATTTCATATCCTCTCGTAAAAAACCAAACACAATCATTATTAAAAAATCGCGTTATTGTAGAGCTAGGCCATCAAATTAACGAAGAAACAAAAGCTTCATTAGAACAACTAGATAAGGATATGGCTTTTTATTTTTGAGAGCGTTCCAGCATCTGCTGCAGCCTTGAGTGTAGATATAATGGTTGAAAAAGAAAGTTTCAAAGCTGATACAGCGTTAGTTAGATCCAAAGCAGGGTTAAATTTCCATTTAAACTCGATATCTTCGTTTGCCTCTTGAGTATTAAACTTTACACTGTAATTTACTCCACATAGAGTTTTATCTTGTTTTACTTTAATCTTTATTTTCTTTAATTTAAAACCAATCGGGATATTTACAGTGCCCCAATCTTGAACAATGCCCGCGCTAAGATCTATTAGTCCTGGAGAAAACCGAATATCTTCCGGATCTTTTTCACCGTCATCTCCGGTTTCGCCGTCTTTCTTTTTTGCATTTCCGTCTTCGTCTTCAAGTTTAATTCTCTTTACACAAAACTTAAACTCAGTAACAGAAGTCGCAAAATAAACTTCAGGACTTGTTATAAATTCTTGTTTTTCGGCCGTCATAAAGATTGCGCCCAATCCTGCAAGACTAAAAGCATCGCTCGAAATAGTAATATCCGAAGTAACTGGATTTCCCACAGTAGTTCCGCAACCTGTTTGAAATAAAAGTGATGGAACTATCAATAAAATAAAAACCAAAAACAAGTTTTGTTTTTTAAATAATTTAGTGTGTTTCATGTTTTTCTCCTTTTGTTAGCGGGAAAAGCGCTAACTCTATATGATAAATATCTGCTAGTATTTCATTTGGGGTTTCTAGAACTTTAATCTGCTCTAGTGCGTTATTTAAAATTTCACGAACTTTAGAAAAATTTTCTTCTGTTATAGCAAAAGAATGTCCCATGAGATGTCTTTTCTCGCTCGGTGTATTTTCGATAGACTCTGAGGCAAGCTGGAACATTTCTTTATGAAACTGAGTAAGAGCTAATCGGTAAATTCCACCTAGACAATCAAGATTCTTTTTAGTTAGCGTATAAGTAGTTCCGTCTTCATTTTGTTTAATAAAATTATTTTTAATCAAGAAGTCTAATGCTTTTTTTATCTCTAACAATGGCACATGTACTTTAAGGTGATTTTGAATCCATTCTGGCTCAGCTTGAAAAAGCGGCAAAGCGGCCATTTCTCTAATTGCGACATAAAACCAGTGTGTGAGGTATTGTTGTACCTCGAGTTCTTTTGAGTTTTGTTTTTTGTAATGAACAAAATGCTTTATCTGTTCAAACGTTCTCGTATAAGGTTTAAATATATTCTGTCCTGATAGAGTGCATTTAATTCTTCAGGCGAAAATATTATAGGAAATGACGTAAGAGTAACAAGTTTATCAATCGGACTATTGGGTGCGGCGGGGTCATGCTCTCTTACCCAACCAGTAATTATAGCTGGCCCACTTTCTGTAGCTGCCAAAGGTGATTTTCCCCATTCGAAAAAAATTACTTCTCTTTTTGGCAAAGTACTTGTTGGTATACTATTTGTGCCATTGCAAAAAGGAGCATTGTTCACTGGTAAGATTTTTTCTAATTTAAAGTCTTTACCACCGCGTGAAAATCCTGCAGCTCCATAACTGATATTTGTAAAATTTATGCGATTTCTGAGCGTTAAAAGAAAATCATCGTTTGGAGAGCCATCTAAAAACGTAAACATGCTTGCTCCATTTGGAGCATATCCAAACGTACCAGCTAAAATAGGAGTTTTATAAAAAAGTGTCTTTTTTGTGTAAGGATTGCTTTCATTAACTGAGCAAATTATAAGGACAGATCCAATATAACTCGGATCACTAATAAAACCCCACCCATAATCACAACCAGCAGATCTAGTTTGCGGACCAAATATGCCACCAGTTGTGCAGATTTTAGTTGCTGCAATATTTAATTCATTTTCTGTTGGTGTTTTTTTAGGAGTTATACAACGACGGGGGGTAATTTCTAAAATATCTTCTGGTTTTAGTGTTACACTTCCAGACCCATCATTTGGATATTTCATGTGAATAACGGCTCCACCTCCGGTGGTTCTATCTACACTATCTCCAAAAATATATCCTCTGTCGTTTGTCAGCTTCACTCCTTGTTCATGAGATTGACACTCTACACTTTGTATGGGTGACGGCGTAGATATTGGAGAAGATTGAATATTATTGCCCACACTAGACAATTGTTCGTTATTGTCACAACTAACTACTCCTAAAAGAATAACAAATAAAAAGACTAGGAACTTTGATTTTATATTCATATCTACCCCTCTCTAAAAGTCCCTATGAAGATAATTTAAATTATTAATGCATTGCGACAGAAAAGCAAGTGAATTTTTAGTCTCTTTAAATTGATATAATTTAATAATACTACTTTTATATTAATTCTGCTGCGTTGTGTCACGCTAAGATAGACACTTATTAAAGAAATTGATTGTCAAAATTCCTTCTGGTTCTTAGACTTTCTTATAGAGGGCATATTTTGCCTATTGCGCCTAGTCTATCCCATGGGAGGGGATTTATTATGTCCAAAAAGGACTTTGTTGTTGGATTGGATATTGGCACTACAAAAATTTGTTGCATTGTTGGAGAAATTTCAGAACCCAACCCAAATCCTAGAATTGACATTATAGGTATCGGAACAACACCTTCGACAGGACTAAGAAAAGGTGTCGTCATCAATATAGATTCGACCGTTGAAAGCATTACCAAAGCAATCGAAGAAGCTGAACTAATGGCAGGAGTTGAAATTTCTACAGTATACACAGGCATTGCCGGTGGACATATCAAATCTTTTAATTCTTCTGGTGTTGTTGCCATTAAGGACAAAGAAATTTCTGAATACGATATTCAAAGAGTTATCGATGCAGCAAAAGCTGTTGCAATTCCTTTAGATCGCGAAGTAATTCATATTATTCCACAAGAATACATAATCGATCATCAAGATGGGATCAAAGATCCTATTGGTATGAGTGGAGTTCGCCTAGAGGCAAAGGTCCACATGGTAACTGGGGCAGTGTCATCTGCTCAAAATATTATTAGATGTGCAAACAAAGCTGGACTTAATGTTTCTGAGATTTGTTTAGAACCACTTGCCTCAAGTGAAGCTGTGCTTACAGAAGACGAAAAAGAATTAGGCGTTGTACTTGTTGATATAGGAGGCGGCACAAGTGATATTGCAATATTTAAAGAAGGCGCTGTCGTT
>JACQAU010000045.1 GCA_016194835.1 Deltaproteobacteria bacterium | reverse complement strand
GGCTCAATCATAAGATGTATTCCCCGTGATGAAAACTCAGGAGAAAGATTGACTTGATTCATAATGGCCTGACGAAAATTATCCTTAGGAATGCCCATGAGATCATAATCACCTTTTAAAAAACCAAGCCAAGTTGGCTGTTCTTCTTTCACTATCGAAATAATAATTTTATCAATAAAAGGCAGTTTTTTCCCAGCATCGACTAAATATCCTTTTTTTTGAAATTCAGGCGAAGCAAATTTAGGATATAACTCAGTGTGATAAGTTGGGTTTCTTTCTAATATAATCCTATTATGCCTTTTCCATTCTTTTAATATATATGGTCCCGTCCCTACGGCGTGCTCCGTGATATTACCCTTTTCATCCCCGTAGACCTGTATTGCTTCGATAGGGATTGGCGTAGTAAAACCCATACTTAAAATATACAAAAGCTGAGGATAGGGTCTGACGAGTTTTATTTGCAATGCGTAGTCATCTAAAGCTTTAATGCCTTCAATGGGTTCTTCAAAAAGTTTAGATGCTTTCTCCGATGTCGCTTTAGCTAGTTTATCATGAAACTCAGTAAAACCGACTACCTTGCCATCAAATATCCAGTAACCTTGTGACTCTATAGCTGGATGTGCAAGTCTTTTAAATGCGTAAACAAAATCACTAGCCTTCAGTTCCCTACCTTTGCCTCCGGTTTGTTTAAAACAAGGGTCGTCTTGAAAACGAATTCCTTTTTGGATCTTAAAAGTTACAGTCAACCGATCCTTTGAATAAGCCGGATAAGCTTCTGCCAAAAGTGGTACGGCTTTATAAGTGTATGAGAGATATTCAAACTGATAAAGGGTATCATAAATGGCAGGGACAATATCCAAGCTTATAGAATCATATGCATTTGCCGGGTCTAAAGACTTAATGTCATCAGAAAGAACTCTTTTAAGTACCGACAAGCCCAAATCTGTATTTTTTTTAGTACAACTTGTAAGTAGACCTAAAACCAAACTCAATATTGTAATAACTCGAACAACCTGAACCACCATTTGGTCTCCTTAGTGTTAATTGGCTGAACCAAAAGCTTCATTTGCAAGTTTATAAGCCATGTTCATAGCTTCTATCAGACCGGAGGCTTTTGTGCCACCTGCTTGAGCTAAATCCGCTTTGCCACCTCCCTTGCCGTCAATCAGGGGAGCTAAAACCTTAATCCAATCATTAGCTTTGAAGGTATTGGGCACTAAACTCCCCGCTGATACCAAAATGGAAACTCGACCTGACTCTTTATCATCTATGCCTATCACAACAACAGCATTGGGTATTTTTTGTAAAATACGATCTGCAAGTTCTTTGACAAGTTGATTTCCGATCATGTCTGGTTCATAAACTCCTGTTATTAAAGATATTTTCCCAATAGTCTTTGACTGCCCTATAAGTTTCTCTATTTCTAAGGTCGACTTTTGAGTCTGAAATTTTTCTATCTGTTTTTTCAATATCTTTTCGTTTTGAGTAATTTTTTCTATCCTAAGCAGCGCTTCTTCGGGGTTTGTGACTTTGAGTAAATTTTGAATTTTTTTTAAGTACTCCTCTTGATTGCGTACATACTGAAAAGCGCCCTGTGAGGTATAAGCAATAATTCTGCGAACACCGGCGGCAATCCCAGTTTCACTGGTAATTTTAAAAAAATGTATCTCTGAAGTAGAGTTTACATGAGTGCCACCACAGAGTTCTGTTGAATAATCACCTGTTTGTATAACCCTGACTCTATCTCCATATTTTTCTCCAAAAAATGCAATGGCTCCAAGTTTAAGTGCTTTTTCTTTTGGCATTTCTTGTTTTTTGACAGCATCCGATTGCCATACTTTTATATTCACCAAGTCTTCTACTTTTTTAATCTCTTCGTCAGTCATTGACTGAAAATGGGTAAAATCAAACCTGAACAAATCAGAAGCAACCATGGACCCGGCTTGTTTGACGTGGCTACCTAAAACTTCTCTCAATGCCCAATGCAAAAGATGGGTTGCGGTATGAT
>JACQAU010000039.1 GCA_016194835.1 Deltaproteobacteria bacterium | reverse complement strand
TCATCTGGCACAGACACAGACACCGCTCACTGACACAGAGTTTCTTTGAACTATAGAAACTGCTGACTAGTTACCAAAGTACTAATCAGAGTATTAATTTCGCAAACTTGTACTTATTTCTACGTGTTTGGCTTATTAGTTCTATTATTTCTCATATTTATAGCCTACACCGTAAATAGAAATTACATTTTTAGTTAATGACGGAATTTTTTTACGCAGCGCGCGAATGTGAACGTCAATCGTGCGGTCATTTGTACCGCTTGAGTTGTCTTTCCACACATCCTTCAATAAATCCTCTCTAGAAACTACTTGGCCTGCATGTGTAGCTAAATATCTCAATATATCAAACTCAGTAAGTGTTAGTTGTGTTTTTTTGCCTCCATAACTCACTTCCCTTTTTGAAGGATCAATTTTAAGTTCTCCAATTTGGATTGGCTGCAAAGTTTTGTCTCGATCTGTTCTTAGCCTCGCCCAAATCCTGGCCATTAACTCTTTGTAATCAAATGGCTTTGCAATATAGTCATCTGCCCCTGTAGAGAGACCTTGTGTGATATCGCTAACTGTATTTTTTGCAGAAAGAAAAATTGTGGGAATATGTTTTGTTTTTTCGTCTTTCTTAAGCAAACTGCAAGCGTCATATCCGCTTAAAATAGGAAGCATAATGTCAAGAAGTATAAGGTCTGGTGCTTTATTTCTTGCATAGTCAATACCTATCACAGCGTTTTCTGCTGACAGGACCTCAAACTCCCGGCCTAGCATTGTTTCTAAAAAACGCCTAGTGTCAGCATTGTCTTCGATTATTAAGATTCTATATTTTTCCATATTTCGTTTTTAATATTTGCCTTTTTAAAATATTCTATAGCGGATTCACGTAAAACTTCACCTAAAATTTTTCCTTCTTCTGCTTTTACTGAATGAAAGCCCTCTAACATCAGTCCATAAAGCAGATTTCCAAGTTTTTCAACTCTACTCACAAGTACTGTGTTTTCAGCTTGTATACCCGCAATTTCTTGAGGGCTATTGATTGCAATTTTGCCTTCTAAAGATTTGATTTCTCCAGCAGTTTTTTTGATTGTGGCTTCTAAATCAGCAATTCTGAGATTAACCTCGTCTTCAGTGTTGATGGACGCTGTTTGGGCCGAAGGAGTCGGTGGATGAGTTGGTGAAGGAGCTTTTTCTTTTGGCTTGTCTTTTGTTTCTGTCATAAGTGTTTGGCTATTGTGCTTATTTTACTGGCAAAATCCCTTCTTGTTCTAAAACAGCTACAACCGTTTTTGTTATTGTTTCATTTCTTAATGTTATAGTAATAGGGGCTCTTTGTTCAATTCTTTGTTTTAAAAGTTTTTGAATATAACTTTCAAGTTCTTCTACCATTTGTTTAAGGCCAGAGTTCTCTTTTCTTAAGTTTTTTGGATCAAGTTGATTTGTTTTATGAGAGATTATTTTCTTTTCGAGTTCAGATTTTTGCTTGGCTAGTTTTTCAAATTTAACGTGTAATGCGGCTTCGACGGCTAAAAGAGTGTTCATCTCTTTGAGAAAGTATTTATCTACGTCTTCTCTCTTTTTCGTATTTGCAACTCCGGGTATTTGAGCGAGTATGGATAATTTTCCTTTAATTGATTCTGTAAATTTTTCGAGTCCTTGCAGGAGTTTTATGGCGTTTAGATTGGCAGTAGTGACACCAATTAGATCGAGTAGAATATTTTTTTTGCCAGAGGCAATGAGTTTTTTAATGCCTGCTTGCAAAATCATGACATGCTCGGGTAGAACATCCTCGCTGACGCAGAGTGTAATATATTTTTCTTTGTTTTCTAATCTTAGTTTCAATCCTGTAATCCTTGTCTATTAAAAATTTTAACATATTTTTTAGTGTTAACATAAATTTATATTTTAAAAATGCAATACCTTTGCGCAACCAGTCAGATCTATGCGGGCCTTGTCAGTGGACGGAAAAGAAATAAATGTTTACACTTATACATGATAGAAAAGAGATATCTATGGGCGTGACTAAGAGCGGCGAAAAAATAGAAGACAAGGCGTTCTCTTCGGTTTCATTAAAATTAGTTAAAGCAGTGCCGTTATTTAGAAAATTTTTAAAAGATATTGCTCCTAAAATTTATATTCCTGATGTGAGCTATGAAATTTTAAAAGCATTTTCAAATATTGATGTTACCGCAGAGAAAGTTGCAGATTTCTTAAAAGCTAATCCCTATTATCAATATGAATTTTTAAAAATGATCGAATCTAAAGGAATGCGCGAAGAACTCCCAAGCATGGATGCAGCTGTGATTTTATTAGGAATGCAAAACTCAAGAGATTTAATTGTCTCAATGCAACTTTTGAAAACAACTAAGGGACTTTGGCCCGAGTGGGATAAAGATGGCAAGCTAAAATTAAATCCACCAGACATTTTGAAGTATGCTCTAAAAACAGAAGAATATCTAAACTCTTTTAAATATGAGTATGCGGATATGGGTTATGTGGGTGGATTGTTTTTTGATGTTTTGGCTTTGATTGCTGTTGATTATGCTAAAGATAAGAAAAAAGTTTTGGAATATATTGAAAATATTTATAACCACGGTTTTCAAACAGCTAAGATTGGTTTAGAACTCATTAAGACTATTCCCAGTGTCTCTTATAGTAAGTATTTTTTTGCTGCATGTTTGACACACGATGTAGGTAAGATAATTTTAGCACTAATAGAACCAGATTATTTTCAATTTTGTGATTTAGCAGCTAAAAAAGGTCTTCCTAGAATTATACAAAATTTTGTTGAGCAACAAAAATATGGAGTCAGTCACCATTTATTAGGCGCTACTGCGTGTCATTATTTTAGGCTTTTCAAACCTATCGAAAAGGCCATTCTGTACCACCATCACCCATTTTTATTAAAAAATGCAAGGAAAGGTCTCTATCAACTAAGTTCTCTTATTTGTTTATCAACAAATATTGCAAGTAATTTTAAAAAACCAGAACCTTCATCATTGAGAAATTTATAAAGTGGATGGTTTACAAAACATATCCTCAATTGCGCTGGTTTTTCGCGCACCTGCTTTTCGAAACGAACAAATGCAGACAGTCCATGCTTGTCAAATTGAGTTACATCATGAAAATTTAAAATAATTTGATCGGCTTGTGTTTTAGAAATATGCTTCCAGCATTCTAATAATGTTTGTTCAAAGGTTCTGCCTATTTGGCCTTGAAAAGACACCACCACATATTTGTCTTTTTCTGAAATGAAAAAATCCACTTTTTTCTCATTAGTAGTTATATTAGCATCCATATTATTTTTATTACTTTTGTGGCCTCCTATATAAACATTTTAACATAATAAAATAACGAAATTGTTAAGATTGAAATAAATAGACGAATTAATAGTCTACGATAGTACGTCGCGCAATGCTTCTACCAGAAAGTCTAGCTCTTGTTTTGCAATTATTAAGGGTGGACTTAAGCGAATTACTTGACCATGTGTCTCTTTTGCTAAGATACCTAAATGCATGAGTTTTTCACAAAAAGTTCTAGCTGTGCCTGAAGATTTTTTTATTTCTATACCAATCATTAGTCCACGGCCACGTAATTCTTTAATATGAGCAGAGTTTATTTTGATAATTTCTTTAAGTAACTCCTGCCCTAGTTCAAAAGAGCGGTTTGCAAGGTTTTCAGTTTCGATCACTTCTAGTGCTGCCAGGCCCACAGCAGAAGCCAGCGGATTGCCACCAAAAGTGCTGCCGTGATCTCCTGGTCTAAAAACTCCTAGGATTTCTTTTGAAGCCACAATTGCAGAAACCGGGTACACCCCCCCTCCTAGTGCTTTTCCTAAAATTATAATATCAGGTTTTGCATTTTTTTCGTGCTCATAACAAAAGTTTTTTCCAGTTCGCCCCAATCCTGTTTGAATTTCGTCTAGTACAAAAAGAACATTTTTATCATTACAGAGTTTTTTTGCCTCTGTTAAATATCCTAATTTAGGAACGATAATGCCAGCTTCGCCTTGAATTGGCTCAACCAAAAATGCAACAGTGTTTTTTGTTACGGTTTTTTTTAAAGCCTTAAAATCTCCGTATGGGATAATTTTGAATCCTGGAGTAAAAGGTCCAAAACCATCACGATATTGTTTTTCTGTCGAAAACCCCACTATTGTTGTAGTTCTGCCATGAAAGTTGTTCGCACAAACTATAATTTCAGCTTTATTATGAGAGATTTTCTTTTTTTGATAACCCCACTTTCTAGCAGTTTTGATAGCGG
>JACQAU010000038.1 GCA_016194835.1 Deltaproteobacteria bacterium | reverse complement strand
CAGGTACTTTTAAGATAAGTATAAAAATTTTCCTAAAGATTTCAAAAAGATTTGACGAGTAAATATAAGTAATCTTTGTTATATATACAGTCGCGCAGCTGTATGGCAGTACGTTGTTTGCTTACGGGGGATATTAAAAATGATCAAAAAACTATATTTATATACCTTTTGTTTATTTTTTTTAGCTGTCACTAGTTTCGGTGATCAACAAAAATCACAAACAGAATATGTTCCTGGCGAATGGGTCATCAAATTTAAAGATGAAGTCCGTTCACAACAGGAAGTACTGAATTTACAACAAAATGTTACTAATTTTTTAAAAACCAAATTAGGACAAAAATATAAAATCAATATCACAGTTTTGCAGACAACTCTGAGGTATAATAAAGTCAAAATAACTCCTATAGTGGATTTAAATAAAATAATACAAATTTTAAAATCACATCCTCTGGTCGAATACGCCGAGCCTAATTATATTTATCGAGCTTTTTTAAGTGGTCTACCTAACGATCTAGATTTTTCTAAACTTTGGGGCTTGTATAATACTGGACAAAAGGATTCTGCCGGACAGATTGGTGTTCCAGGCTCTGATATTGGTGTATTACCTCTTTGGGACCAAGGACTTTTAGGCAGTCACGATATAATAGTTGCTGTAATTGATACTGGTGTTCAATGGGATCATCCAGATCTGAAAGAAAATATTTATGTTAATCCTGGTGAAATTGCAGGTAATGGCAAAGATGATGATGGTAATGGATTTGTCGATGATGTGAGTGGTTGGAATTTTATTACTAAGCAAGGTAATTCTCAAGATGACAACGGGCATGGAACACATGTGTCTGGAACAATTGGTGCACTTGGTAATAATGAAACAGGTGTTGTAGGCGTAAACTGGCATGTGTCTATTTTGCCTATTAAATTTCTAAGCGCATCTGGAAGTGGAACACTCGAAGATGCTGTTGAAGCAATTCGCTACGCAACAAAAATGAAAGCTAAAATAATGAGCAATAGTTGGGGTGGTGGTGGGTTCTCACAAGCTATGCTAGATGCTATTGTTGAAGCAAGAAATGCTGGAATTTTATTTGTTGCTGCTGCAGGAAACTCAGCTACTGATAATGATAGTACTCCTATGTACCCGGCTAGTTATTCTGCAGAAAATGTTATTGCTGTTGCTGCAACAGATAATCAAGATAAGTTGGCTGATTTTTCATGTTTTGGAAAGAAAACTGTGCATGTAGCAGCTCCTGGAGTAAATATTTATAGTACTGTAAAAGGCAGTTCTTATGATACGTATAGTGGCACTTCGATGGCAACACCTCATATTTCTGGTATTGCAGCACTGCTTTGGTCTGCAAATCCGGATTGGACATTTGACGTTATTAAGCAGAGATTAATACAAACCAGTACTCCTATTCGTGCATTAAAAAGCAAAGTGGCAGCTCGTGGCAGAGTAAATATTTTCAATGCGTATTACAATATTATTCCTCCAAATGACGAGCCCGGAGAAAACGAATGGCTTACGGAGGATAGAGCGCTAGAGTCTGAACATCCTTATAAAGATAATCAAAATCTAACATGGACGATCGAGAAGTCTGGTGTTAAGTATTTAAGAGTTTATTTTGAAAATGTAAGTGTTGAGAAAAGATATGATCATGTATATGTAGAAGATGCGGTTGGTATAGCTGTTAATGATTTAACTGGGAGTTTTCAAAATTATACTTCTGATTATGTAGACGGTGAAGTAATAAAGATTAGATTAAAAACTGATGTAAATATTACAGATTATGGCTTTAAAATTACAAAAATTCAGTATGTTCCAAAAAAATAACAAATATAATTTTTTCAGATGTGTTTGTTATAGTACTATAGTTTTTCTTGGTTTTGGCATGAGTACTTTTAGTAGGAGTGAGGAAAATGTAAAAAATTCTCCGTTAAGTAAATCTGAAGTAAAAGCGCTTTGGAAAGAATTTAAAAAATCACGAAAAGCTCAAACATTAGCCTTAAATCATCAGCAATCCATGGAGACGCAGGCACTAAAATCCCTACAAGCGCATCATTATAAGGAATGGGATACTAACGAGAGAGAGGCCAGACATAAGTTTTTTAAGGAAAATCTCAAAGGTTCTAACAGAAGAGCATATGTGCAGGATTTTATACAAAGGCGTGAGGGTTTTTTAAAGCTTATCAAAGAAGAGCGCGCGCTACGTTTGAAAGAACAAGAGGTAAGAAGGAATTCCTTAAAAGCGGAGCTTGATGAGAAAGAAAAAAAATTCAAAGAACTCTTAGATAAAAATGAACGCCCCCCTAACGCGCTATGGCCATAAGATAGCTAAGATTTTACACGCTCAACTGTTATAATTCCTTTTTTGCCTTCAAGAGTACTTGTAACTTTGTTGAGTTGACTGATATCTGTTACTTCGACATCAAATAGTGAGATTGCTTTTTTATCTTTTGTGGTTCTAATATTGGCTGAAGAAATATTCACACCGCACCCTGTAATGGTTTGACTCATGAGAGCTAAAAGACCAGGCTCATCTACTGAAAGCACACGAATCTTTATATGCCTTTTAAAAATATTGTGTTTATCGCCTAAGTTCCATTGAACATCAATTTTTCTTTCAGGATCATTGTCATGTGCCCTTGCACAACTAGCCGTATGCACTGTTACTCCACGTCCTCTGGTAATAAAACCAATTATGCTATCGCCTGGTAGCGGATTGCAGCAGTGTCCAAAGCGAATCAAAATATCATCTAAATCTGCAACAATAATTGCATTTCGTGTTTCACTGCGTTTCTTTGCACTTGTAAATATTTTTTTAAGAAAACTTTCGTCTTCAGCTTTAGCAGATTTAAGTTTTTGTTCTAAGGCTTCTTTGGTGACAATAAGAGGAATGATTTTTTCAGTTATTATTTTTCCATAGCCAATAGAAACAAATAATTCTTCAGAAGTTTTATATTTCAAATTCTGTGCTAATTTTAAAAGTTCTCCAGATTTTTCGAGCTTATTTATAGAATGCCCATATAGTTTTAAGGCTTTGTCTAAAATTTCTTCTCCAAGTGTTAGAGCCCGTTCTCTTTCTTGCTGTTTAATGTATGCCCTAATTTTTGCTTTTGCCCGAGAACTTTTTACAATTTTTAACCAATCTTTAGAGGGTGTTTGTGAACTGGACGTAATAATTTCAATAGTGTCTCCGGATTTTAAACGGTGCTTAAGTGGTACGATTTTTCCATTGACCTTGGCACCCACACATTTGTGTCCCACATCAGTGTGAATAGCATAAGCAAAATCCAATGGGGTTGCACCAAATGAAAGTTGTTTAACTTCGCCTTTGGGGGTAAACACAAAAACGTCTTCAGCAAAAAGATCAATTTTGACGGTTTCTAAAAACTCATTTGGATCATCCAGATCTTTTTGCCATTCTAACAGACGATTCACCCAATCTACGTTTTCTTTTGATCGAGCATCAAATTTGCCTTCCTTATATTTCCAATGTGCAGCAATGCCGCGTTCTGCAGTTTGATTCATCTAGTGTGTGCGAATCTGAATTTCTACTCGATCTCCATAAGGCCCAACTACTGTGGTGTGTAGAGATTGATAACCATTGGTTTTAGGCATAGCAATGTAATCTTTAAAACGTCCAGGTATAGGTTTATAGGTAGCGTGAATTACACCCAAAGCTTTGTAGCATTCTGTAATATTCTCAACTAAAATTCTGAAAGCCACTATATCAAATACTTGTTCAAATTCAGTTTTTCTTCGCTCCATTTTTTTATAAATCGAATAAAAATGCTTTGCTCTGCCTACTATGGTGGCTTGCACGTCGTATTCTTTGAGTTTTTCCTGGGTTAGTTCTGTAATTTGCTCAATGTGCTTTTCTCTTTCTTTTTTAGTTCTGGCGATTTTTTGAGCAAGTTTGTAATAAACATCTGGGTGCAGAAAACGTAAACAAAGGTCCTCGAGCTCTATTTTTATCCAGCTCATGCCTAGCCGGTTAGAAATGGGAGTATAAATATCCAAAGTTTCTTGAGCAATAGCTTGTTGCTTGTGTGGCGGTAGATGTTCTAATGTGCGCATGTTATTTAAGCGATCCGCTAGCTTTACTAAAATAACTCGAATGTCTTTTGCCATGGCGACAATCATTTTTCTAAAATTTTCTGCTTGTTTTTCTTCTGAAGTTTTAAACGTCATTTTTGACAGTTTTGTTACTCCATCAACAAGTTCCGTGATTTCGTGACCAAATTCTTTTTCGATCTCCTCCAATGTTGCGTGTGTGTCTTCTACGGTGTCGTGGAGTAATCCAGTTACAATGCTTGAAATATCCAGTTTTAGGTCAGCTAGTGTTTGCGCAACATCAACTGGATGAATCATATATGGCTCCCCGCTTGAGCGCAGTTGTCCACGATGTGCTTTTTCGGCAAAATTGTAGGCTTTTTTTACTAGCTCGACTTTAGCATCAGGATAGTAACTTGTGATGGTTCCGCAAATTGTTTTTAGACTTGCTGGATCATATTTGGCCATGATTTTACTCGGTGCATTTATTTAGACATAATTTTTCTTTAATTAAATTTTTTAATTCTAAGTAAGCTCTTTCTAAATTATCGTTCAAAATAATTTTATCAAATTGTTTTGCTTCCTGTAACTCTTTTGTAGCATTTTTTAATCGTTTTTGGATAATTGTTTCTGAATCTGTGCCACGTGAGCGTAATCTTTTTTCTAAAGCCTGTAGATTTGGAGGGGCAATAAAGATTGTATAACTTAGCTCAGGGTAAACTTTTCTTAGACTTGCTGCACCTTGGATGTCTATGTCTAGTAAAATAGCATTGCCGTTTTTTAAGGTATCTTCGATGAATTTTTTAGATGTTCCATAGTAGTTGCTATGTACAATGGCCCATTCAGCAAATTGATGGGTTTTGATTTTATTTTGAAATTCATCGTGTGAAATAAAAAAATAATCTACTCCGTCCTTTTCTCCTCTTCGTGGAGGTCTTGTAGTGGATGAAATAGATAATATAATATGTGGTATGTCTTTAATTAATTTTAGGCAGAGAGTGGTTTTACCGGCACCTGATGGAGCAGAGATGACAAATAGTTTTTTATGCATGAGCTATTGCCTTTAGACCAATTTTTCTAAATTTTAAAGCCCGCAAATCAGAAATATTGTTTAAGGCTTTCTTGTTTTTTGGAAAAAGCAGCGGTTGAAAATGTTTGATAATAGCAGTGCCTAAGAGTTCGCTTGCTTCTTCCCAGTTCCTATGAGCGCCTCCTTTTGGTTCAGAAATGATTCCATCAATTATTTCTAGTTTTAATAGATCCTGTGGGCTCATTTTTAAGCATGCGCTTGCTTTTTCTGCAAAACTTGCATCACTCCATAGTATTGACGCGCAGCTTTCTGGTGAAATTACTGAATACGTACTGTACTCTAACATGAGGATTTTATCGGCAATACCGATGGCTAGAGCTCCACCAGAGCCTCCTTCTGCAATGACTACCGATAAAACTGGGACTTTAAGACTGAACATCATGTGTAAACATTCGGCAATAGCTTGGGCTTGGCCTCTTTCTTCGGCGTCCATTCCGGGATAGGCGCCTGGAGTATCAATAAAGGTAATAATGGGCATTTTAGTGCGATTGGCCAGCTCCATGAGCCTTATGGCTTTGCGGTAGCCTTCTGGTTTAGCCATGCCGAAATTTCTTTCCATTTTTTGTTTTGTGGTGCGGCCCTTTTGGTGTCCTAAAATGCATATTGGTATCAACTGAGTTATTTTTGAATTTTTAATGCGCGGTGGCCAGGTGGCTGTTCCTGCAATGATTGCAGGATCGTCAGCAAAGTAACGGTCTCCGTGGAGTTCTAAAAAATCAGGAAATATTGCATTAATGTAGTCGTAAGTATAAGGGCGGTTTGGGTGACGGGAGAGCTGCACACGTTGCCACGGGGTTAGGTTTGTAAATGTTGTTTCTATTAACTGGGATAATTTTTTCTCTAACACTTTGATTTCACTGGAAAAACTTACCTTTTCCTGTTTAGAAAGTTCACTTAAATCATGCAATTTTCTTTCTAATTCTACGATAGGTTTTTCGAATTCTAAAATAGGCTCCATAAAAAAACTTACGGTAACATAATGGGGTACATTTGGGCTAGTATGTTTGTTAATTTAAAGAGAGCAAGTTATTCTTATAAGTGTATGCTTATGATGACGCCCACGCCTATTGAGCCTTGGTCCTTGAGGCAGCTATTTGTTAGAGTTTTTAAAGGGATATTTGCGCGCGATCTGTCTTTTAAACTTATATCCTTTTTATTCTTGGGTAGCCTGTTTGGTATTGTCTTGGTTGGTGTGTTTAGTTATGAGCTGTATCAAAAAAGAATGAAACATCAAAAACAGCTTTCACAAGCTGAGTTAACTGCAAAGCATTTGGGTGATTTTTTTGAAAAACAAATTTTTCATGCAAAGCGGCGTTATACTTTGGTAGAACTTGGGGATTTTACTTTAGAGTTAAAGCCTTTGGTCAATCAAAAGACAATTAAGGGTGTGCTCAACATGGCTGAAATAGAATTAGTGGCTGAGTGTGATACGAAAGAGACTTGTAGTTTTGTCGAAGCACACTTGTTGCATGTTCGTGATCAATTGACTAATGTGTTTTTAGCTATTGATCGAGAAGAATTAATTTCGAAGGATGGAAAAAAACGCATTTATCAAACCATCATTGACCGGCTTAACGGCTGGCTTCCAAAAGGAAAAATTCAGAATCTTTATGTGATGAAACTCATTGTGAGTTAATCCAGTACTAGTTAATTGACCGTGTTTTTCCGATGCTTTGGTTTTCGTTGGTATGTTTTTTTGCTTTTCTCTACTTTTGTTGGCTTAATAGGTGCGCGGGGCTTTAGCTTGAGATCTTCTTTGTGTATGTGAATTTTAAAACTCAGATTTTTTTTCACAGTGTGCTAGCGGGTTTTATTCTCTGGTTTTAGTATCCAAAAGAAGCCATTAAGTCCACCGTTTTGTGAACATAAAACAGATGCCTCATCTTGAAACAGTGCTCTTTCACCAGTAAAACTGGTGGCAAAACCGGTATTTTCATTTCTAGAGGTCATCTCTTTATAGCATTTTAACGGCTTGTCATTTGTTGCTCCAGAGCAGAGAAATGCAGCTTTCCAGTGCCATGGCATGTGAGATTTTATTTTTTGCGATTCGTGGAAGCAAGCAATTGGTTCTTGTGATTTAGCCTGAGAACAAAGCAATGCAGCTTCTGTTTCCCAAAGCTCAAGCTTTGCAGTCTTAAAACAATCCAGTGGAGTAACCGGTGAACTAGCTTGTGAACAAAGCAGAGCAGCAGTTTCGTCGTGCATATCAAGTTCTTGTTTAGCTTGTTTAAAACATTCAAGAGGTATTAGTGAATTTGCTCTGGAGCAAAGAAGTGCAGCATTTTTAGTAGAGATATTTAATCCATTCTTACTTTTTGCATTTATAAAACAATTTAGTGGAGTGTCTGAATTTGTGCCATTACCTGTGCCATTACCTGTGCCATTACAAAGATAGGCAATGTTTTGGTCTCTATGATTATCAAATGCAGTGGTTAGCTTATATGCTTCGAGAAAACAGCTTAAAGGTTTGTTTGACTTTGCGCCAGAGCAAAGCAGAGCGGCTTCTACAGTATTGAAATCAAGTCCTCTTAAGTCGTTTTTAGCTTTTAGAAAACAATCAACTGGAGCATTAGAACTAGCACCTGAACACAAAAGAGCAGCGTTTCTGTCTCTGTGTGAACCTAATAGCCCAGCGGTGTGCTGATTTGCAGACTGATAACATTGCATAGTTTCATTAATATAAAAAGAATTTCCACAAAGTGTGGCTGCTTCATAATAATAAATATTTGGATCGACAAGTTGAGCTTCTAGAAAACAATCAATAGCAAACGGTCCTGTTTGTAACGGAGTCATATCGGACGAAAAAGACATATACGAATAGAACATAATCACCAAAAACAGAACTAATTTTTTCATAAAAGCCCCTTCTTAAGAGAATGAGTTATCATTGTAATGCCATATAGCGCCATGCATCTGAAATCAAGCTTTTCTTTGTGTTCTTCTTGGTATGCTTCTTGGTATTTTTCTTGGGCTTGTGATTGTCTGGGTTTTGGTATAGACCTTGTAACATGATGAACTTGTTAGGCTTTCAAAAACTTTCCAAACCACCAAAACCTATATTAAGAGGAGTGTCTCACTTATTGGCTTGCTTGTGCGCTATAGTTGGAGGGTGTTTATTAGTGAAAATCGCTCCAAGCCACAAAGCCATAATAGCTGCTATTATTTATTCAACAAGTCTCATTTTATTATTTGCAACGAGCTCTCTCTATCATTTGCCTACTTGGTCAATTAAGCCAAGACAGTGGTTGCGAAAACTTGACCACGCAGCAATATTTTTTTTGATTGCAGGCTCGACAACACCTTTCGCAATGATTGCTTTACACAAGAATGGTAACTCATTGCTCTGGCTGATTTGGATCGGTTCAGCACTAGGTTTTTTCCAGTCTCTTTTTTGGGCTCATGCTCCTAAAAAAGTATCTGTGGTTATTTATATATTACTTGGTTGGGCGGCGATTATTTATTGTCCAGAATTTTATAAAAGTATTGGATTTATGGGTTTTTTGTTTTTGTTAGCAGGGGGAGTGGCTTACAGTGTGGGTGCGCTCATTTATGCTATGAAGTGGCCCAACCCATTTCCAAAAGTTTTTGGTTATCATGAGATTTTTCATGCAATGGTTATTGTTGCAGCTGTTTCACATTACATTCTCATCTTTAAGATAATCAAGAGCTGTCAGACTTACGCTTAATACAGGTCTGGCTTCGTGATAAAGAGCTATCGCTGCCCTTTTTTATTTTTTGGCTCTGCTCGGGGTCGAACCGAGATGCCCGTGAGGACATACGATTTTGAGTCGTACGCGTCTGCCAATTCCGCCACAGAGCCCTTAATATTGCTTCCACTCCCAATCTAATAATTGAATAATACCTCTTTCGTCAATGTTATATTGACCGCCCAGAGGTAGTGGAAAATTATTCTTTTCATGCCCCACAGGTAATCCATAAAATACAGGAAACTGAAAATGCTTTCCTAATGATTGAAATATTTCCCTAAAAGCCAGCTGTGAAGTCATTTCGCCAAAAGATCCGAGCACTAAAGCTTTGATGTTTGTTAAATTTCCAGATAGTGCCATTTGTTGCATCATTCGATCTATCTTATAAAGTGGTTCGTTGATGTCTTCTAAAAATAAAATTTTATTTTCCGTTTGAATAGCAAACTGTGTTCCCACTAAGGAACACAGTACTGATAAATTTCCTCCAGCGAGTGCTCCAGTTATGTTTTGTTTTGATGTTTGTTGAAGTATTTTTAATTTGAATTCATTCAGCCATGTGTTTTTCAGATTGCCATAAATTATTTGTTTTAATTCATTAAATCCACTTTTTTTTATTTTTACGAACTCTTTTACTCCTGGCATTGGCGCATGCAGGATGCTCCAATGCCATTGTTTTCTTACAAATTCATGCAAAGCTGTGATGTCAGAATAACCTATGAGTAGTTTCTTTGGTGGAGTGCCAAACCGCTTTGTATAGTCCTTAAGCTGTTGTAGCAATCTAATAGCGCCATATCCTCCGCGTGCACACCATAAGATTTGTATTGATTCATCTTTTGCAAATTCATAAAACGCTCTAGCTCTTTGGTCACTAGCAAAAAACAAGTGTTTTTTAAAACAATCAGGATGGGTTTTGATTGAAATAAATCCATTAGATTTTAATTTTTTTACGCCATTTGTAAGGTCACTCTTTAAAATAACACTTGATGGAGCAATAATGCCAATGTGAAAAAGATTATCATCAAACATTTTTATATAGTAAATCTTAAATGACTAAGTTCAAAAATACATCCTAAAATAACTGAGCAAAAAAAGGTTAAACACAAAAAAATATAACCAGTGCTCTTTGCAAGATTTTTGATTGTATTAGATTGTCCATGAAAAACATAATTTGGTTGAATCAGTAAAAAAGAAGTAATAACGATGAGTGCAAGTTCGATCATCAAGCAGATTGCAATTTGCATGGACACACTAACTCCTTTGTTTTCTTTGTTAAACAGTTTAGCACCTAGAATAATAAACTAGAAGAAAAAAAATTGTAGTTATACAAGATGCAGGTAAATCGGTTGTAAGTTACTGATTTTGTTCATCCGCTATCAAACCTGTCAATAAGAACCACAAGCATAGTTGTTAAAGTAATAATGGTTAGATATACTCCATCGTTTGCAAAGCGTTATTGGTTTTAACGTTAAATTATGATAACATGCGTCTGTGTTAGACTCAGTATTAAATCAAATTGTAAATCAACTCATAAAGGAGTTTCATCCAGAAAAAGTATATTTATTTGGTTCTAGATCCAGAGGAGATTTCAACTCCGACAGTGATATTGATTTAATGCTTATTGTTCCTACTGCCTTGGAACCACAATATCGTAGAATGCAAAAAGCACAGCAAGTTTTGTGGAGATATAAACTCACTCACGCTACCGATGTCTTAATCTGGACAAAAGAAGAGTTTGAAAGAACAAAAAATGTAGTTTGTTCTTTACCTGCTACGATTTTAAGAGAAGGCAAATTACTTTATGAAGCATCCTAATCCTAAAACATTAGAAACAAAACAATGGTTAGAAAAAGCAAAGAGAGATATCGAGCAAGCCAAACATGATCTTACAGCTGAGACACCTTATACAGATTCGGCTGTATTTCATTGTCAACAGGCTGCAGAAAAGGCGCTCAAAGGTTTTTTGACCTGGAAAGAAATTACATTCAAAAAAACACATAGTATCGCTGAAATTGGTGCACAAGTTATCGCGATTGACCAGAGTCTTCATTTGACTATTAATCCAGCCATCAATTTAACACCTTATGCAACTGTATTTCGATATCCAGGAGATATTGCTGACCCTTCAGAGCAGGAGGCTGCTGAAGCCGTTGAAATTGCAGAAAACTTGTTGAAAGCAATCCTTACAAAATTGCCGAAGCTGTAACCCAGGCTGGATTTATAGCATACAATCTTCTAAATTGACTGATTAGGCTCTTTGAACCAGCCTAAATTGACACATGCGCATTAATTGTTGTCATTTAAGACACAATTGAAAAAAAAAGCATTAAGCTAAAATTACTAAAGGCGGTACGTATGAAAATATTAAAAATAAATATTTCTATTTTTATTTTTCTTTTATCATTTTTAATAACTGGCGAACAATGTGAGACAGAAAAAAAGCCGCGCTAGATCAAAATTCTTCTTCTAATGCAACTGTTCAACAGCAGGCTAACACTACAGTCGGCCCTTCTG
>JACQAU010000037.1 GCA_016194835.1 Deltaproteobacteria bacterium | reverse complement strand
AAGAAATCTGAGATCTCCTCTGTCATAGTACCAAAACCAATTAAATCTTTAGCATCAAAACGTCTTTTGGGAAATTTTCGTATGGTAAGAGTAGGCCCTCTTAGTGCAAGTGGGGGAATAATAATGTGCACACGTGACCCGTCACGAAGTCTTGCATCAACAAAAGGCACTTTTTCATCTACTCTTCTGCCCAATGGCGTTACAATACGTTCAATCACATTCATCATCTGTTGTTCACTCGAAAAAGTCACTTTTGAAAGCATAATCTTGCCAGCCCGTTCAATATAAATCTGATCCCTGGCATTAACCATAATTTCAGTCACGACATCATCCGCCAAAAGATCTTCTAGAGGTCCAAGACCTAAAGCTTCGTCTAGTACTTCTTTGACCATTTGAGCTTTCAAATCTCTAGTAGGCAATAATCCAGATGTATCTTCTGTATTTAAAATATCCAAAACTGCTTTTTGTGTTTTTTCTCTTAAAACTGCTCTTTGTTTTGGATCATTAACGTCGGCAAAATTTTTTTTCAAATCCATTTGTTCAATCAGTGCCCTGTGAATCCTTAATTTCATCACTGTCCAGGCATCTAACTGTACAGCGTTAGATCTACCCAAAATAATATCAACTGCTGAGCCATGTGCTATTGTTTTAGATGATTCAGTTGGCACTTGTCCGATTTGCTGAAGCTGTTTCCAAAAACATTTTTACCAATATTTTTTTGTAACACTTGCGGATGAATCACTTGACTAGGTGAATAGCGATTAATGATAAGTTGCACCATATCAGGTGGAAACAAAAGCTCTTGTATTTTTGATAAAATGCGTTTTGTTTGATTAATTACAATCACATCTGCCGTGGTTACAACAAAAATTAGAGTAGAAAACTCCAAAGTTTTCATAACATGTGGGTCCATTTGGCTTCCACAATCAATAACAATCAAAGGGAAAAGCTGAGGAACAGCTTTTAAAAATTTTCCTAAGCCATCAATATCAATATCTTTAGCAATAATAGAATCTCTAGGCGCTGAAATATAATTGTAGCCAGAAGATGTATTAACAATATATGGAGCCAGATTTTTGATATCAAAAGGAATGCCCTGAAGTTTAGTAATATCTACAATATGTTTTATAGGATTTTGCCCCAAAATAATATTTTGATCACCCAAGCTTTGCAAATCCAGGTCTACAATTAAAGGGCGAATTTTTAGTTCCTGCATTGCAGCAAGTGCAAAATTTGCAGCATAAACACTCTTTCCAACACCTCCCTTGCCTCCAATAACAGAAATAATAAATCCAGCCATTTTATTTTACCTTAATTCTAAAATTTTTTCTCAAATCCTCCGTACCATCAGAAGCATTTTCTACAATGATCGGAGTTACAAAAATAACAAACTGGGATTTTTTCTTTTTATACTCCTTAGATCTTCTAAGATTAAACAAAGGCACAGTTTCTGCTCCAAAAGCACCAGGTTTAGGATCTGTTTTATTATAATCAGTGCCTACTGAATCATTACTTGCACCTGCAACTGCTGCACTTTCACCTGATTTAATATAGACTTTTGTTTGAATTTCATGATTTTCAACAGTTGGAGCACCTCCTACTGGAGCCTTTTCCAGTTCAGTAATTTGATTAATATTCAAATCAAGCTGAATATCATCACTAGGATCCAAAACAGACGGAGTTACTGCAATCTTAAATCCTACTGTCTTACTGGCGGGAACCGGCTGTCCATTTGGACCAATTTGCACAAAAGCAATTTCTCGTGTTTGATTTAAAGTTCCAGGCTGTCCACTTCTTATCACTAAATCACCCTTTTTTAAAATTTTAGCATACCCGGCGTCTTCGGCGGATTTCAATACAGGAAACAATGACCCAATTGTTGCAGTAAATGATGTCCCATTTACTCCTATCGCGCCTTCTGTATTTTTTGCAACACTGACTGTTGTAGTGTCTGTGTATCCAGGATTCCATTTGAATGCAAAAACACGGTTAAAATCTTTGGATAATTCAACAAAATGAACTGTAACACGAACCATTTTCTCTGATTTTTTAGGTGGCGGTGGATTAATTTGAATAAAATTCTGCACAAGCGCTCTAGGCAACACTTGTGTATTTGCCTGATCTCTTGCAACAAGAGGGTGCACAGGTCTGACCTCTGGTAAATAAATTTTTGCAATCTCCCGTGCACGAACGTTTTGTGAATCGTTATCAACTCTACCTTCTAACAATACAGATCCATTAACAACACGGGTTCTAACATTTGGTGCAAAAGTATTAATATCTTCTTGAATTTTTTTGGCAATTGCTTGCATTGCTAACGGAGAAAGCGTTGTGAGATTTAAAATAGAATCCGAATAAACTTTATCTGTAATCACTGACATGAGGCGACCATAATCAGCTGGTACCAAGACCTCTCCATCTATAATAATTTTTTGCCCTATAATTTTAACATCAATACCCTCAATATTTTTTAAAAGTTCCCTGATCTCTCCTGCACGTCTCAAGATATTCGAAGCTGTAATGATGACTTTAAAAATAAGCTTAATATTTCCATCAGTATCGCGAACTGAAACTGTAGTTTCGCCACTCTTTAATGGTTTAAAAACAATTTGTCTTTTATCTCCAATTTTAACCAAATCATAAGTAATAATTTGAGTATTTCCTATGGAAATACCACCAGAACCAGTAGCAGAACCAACTGCACTTCCTATTTCAAAATCTAGATCAATAGCCTTAGTTTCACCTGTACTTAATAAAAGTCTTCGCCTATCGGCTTTCATTTCTGTTTCATCTCTTGTAAAAGCTGAACGATGAAACCTAGTCTTTCTTTTTGCAAAGCTATCTTGTGCATAAAAAAACATTAAAATAATTAGATTTAAATAAATTATATTTTTAAATCTATTAACCATAATAATCATCACCTTTTTGTAGCTGGTCCACGTCCGGCTGGCGCAAATTCGCCACCAGTCACATCACTCACACCAACCGCTCCCATCCCTACACGATCTGCATCGTCATTATTTCTTAAAGAAACATAAATAGTATTTTCATTATTTGCTAATACCAGTGCAAGTGCCTGAGCCTGTACTGGTTCAACTTCGACTGAAATCGAAGTAAAAGTAGTATCCTCTGATAAAGACTTAACTTTCTCTTTACCAGAATATTGATCAAATTCAACAATTCTGGCTACATTATTTGTCACATTCTTACCAATTGAAAGCACTACTAGATCCTGAAAAATAGTTTTAGCAATTCGATTTTCTTTTCCACCACCTTGATCCAGTACTGCTATCAGATCTACACGATCCCCAGGCTTTATTAACTTTGATACACCAGTCACTTCAGTTACAGGAATAGAAACTGCTCTTTTCCCTGGTGTAATTTGTGGTGC
>JACQAU010000036.1 GCA_016194835.1 Deltaproteobacteria bacterium | reverse complement strand
CTACAATCGTGTGCTCCATTGCACCAAACGAGCGGAGCTTGTCCACTACTTGTGCCACCGTAGATTGCTTTTGACCAATGGCCACATATATACAATAAGCGTTTTTACCTTTTTGATTGATAATCGTGTCAACCACAAGCGCGGTCTTTCCTGTTTGTCTATCGCCAATAATTAATTCTCTCTGCCCCCGTCCAATTGGAATCATGCTATCAACTGGTTTGATTCCTGTTTGTAAAGGTTCTTTCACGGGTTGACGAGCTACAATGCCCGGAGCTTTTATCTCTACTTTTCTGAAATTTTTTGCATTTATTGGACCTTTTCCGTCGATTGGTACTCCCATCGCATTTACTACTCGACCCACAAGTTCCTCTCCTACCGGTACTTGTACGATCTTATTTGTTCTTTTGACCGTGGAACCTTCTTTAATGAGTGTGTCATCACCCAGAATGGCAATACCGACACTCTCTTCTTCTAAATTCAAAACCATACCCGAAACCCCGCCACCAAAATCAACAAGTTCTCCAGACATGGCCTTTTCTAACCCATAAACTTTAGCAACCCCGTCACCAACAGACACGACAGTTCCTGTTTCAGAAACATCAAGTCTCTTATCAAAATCCATGAGCTGCGTTTTTAATATCTGCGTAATTTCTTCTGGTCTAATTTGCATAATTCCCTCTTCTTATAAATAAAATCATCTAATACCAAGCGGTGCCGAAAACGAACTTATCACGGAGCCTTTTTAACTTTGAGCGAAGCGTGCCGTCATATGTAACACCATTGACCGTTACTTTGATCCCAGCCAATAGTGATGGATCAATCGTCGTTTTAAATTCAACTTGTTTACCAAGTTTTTTCTTAAAAGAAACAACCAACTCGTCAATTAAAGACTGCTCAACCGGAATAGCCGAAACCAATGTTCCATAAATTCCGTCATGTGCCTCTAAACAAACACTTTCAAAAGCTTCCAATATTTCTGGTAAAAGGTATAATCTCCCCTTTTTGATTAGCAAGTTTAAAAAATTCAAAAACACCTGTGAACAATTAAACTTTTTGGCAACTTCTCTTACTAATGAAATCTTTTCTTTTTGAGATGTAACTGGACCTAAAATAGCTATTCTGAATTCTTTATGTTGATCTATTACATTTTGAAATCCAACCGCCTGGTCGTGAATTAGGTTTTTAATGTTGTTTGTATGCGCATGCGCTCCCTGGTCCGACTCTAAAACAGTCTCATAAAGTGCTTTGGCATAAGCCCTAGCCACACTCATGGGGCGCTCTCCACTTGTCTCGGAAACTCCCGGCCTAACCGTATACAATCATCTTTTGTTAGTCGCTCAGCCAGAAGTTTTTCGGCTCTGCCAACAACACGATTACCAAACTCCTTTTGAAGTTCCTGTCTAAATTCTAAAAACATCGAATCACACCCCTGTTTTGCGTCACCGATAACTCGTGCATAATTTTTCCTGGCATCACTTAAAATTCTAAGTTTCATATATTTCGCATCTTGCAAAGCTTGTTCTTTCAATGAGAGCGCTTCTGTTTCAATCATTTTTAGTTTTTCGGTATATTCATTGAACTGTTCATATGCTGTTTTCAAAAGATCTGTTACCTTGTGCAACTCTTCGCTACAATTGACGTGTCGTGTTTGGACAAACTCCTTAAGTGGCTTTCTTAAAACATAAACCAAAAACCCAACTAGAACTAAAATATTTACAGTAGGTGCAATTAGTGTTTCCATATTTTTTATTACAGTGTCTTTGTCAATAGTGTTTCTGTTACTTTTTGTGCTAAATTTTCGATGTCTTTTTCAACTTCTTTTTTAATTTTCTCTCTTTGTACATTGATTGATTCCATTGTGCTTTGAGTTGTTTTTTTAGTCTCCTCTCTGGCTTGCTGCAACAGGGTGGCTTCTTCTTTCTTTGCTTCCGTCACCACATTCTCATATTCTTTTCTGGCATTTTGTCTCTCCTCTTGGAGACGTCGTTGATATTCCTCAAGTTTAGACTTCGCGGTCAGGAGTAGTTTTTCTGCTGATTCCTTATCTTCGACCATTCTTTTGCGTCTTAACTCAAAAAGAGTCAAAAAGGGTTTAAAATAAATCCTAGAAAGTAGAAAAAATATAACTATAAAAATGCAAAACTGCACAAAAAATGTGTGATCTAATCCAAGTTGTTCTGCAATAGAGTCCACTTAGTGCCCTCGCCAAAAAATCAATGTTAAAATCAGTTTTTAACATGAGCCTTATCATTAAAACAAGATTTATTGTGTGGGTAACGGCGAATAAAGTGGCGCGGGCTGCGCCATACGACTACTTCCCTCGAAAATCACTCCTTCGTCAACTTTTAGGCTAGGGGTAAAAATATCACCTCTAAAAATGGCTGGCTTATGAATCTCAACGCGGTGCTTAGCTTTGACGGTGCCTATCATTTCGCCACTGATAACAACAGTACCGGCTTGAATCTGTCCTCTTACTCTGGCGCCTTCGCCAATAATTAAAATATCTGGTGTAAATATTTCTCCCCTAAACGTTCCACTAATCCTGACGGTACCACGAAAGCAGAGTTTGCCTTCGAACTCACAACCCGGTTCAATTACGCCAGTCACTGTCAGATTATCTACAGAAACGCTAAGGTCTTTTAGTTTAGTCATTAGCCTATGTTTTGCATTATATTTATAATGCGGTCAAGCTCATCTCGTGTAGAATAATACAATACAATCTTCCCTTTTTGATCACTGCCTTTGAGACGAATTTTGATTCCCCATTTCTTTGTAAGTTCCAGAGCTAGCATTTTTAGTCTATTTTTTACTGTATTTACTTCTTCTGAGTGTTTTTCTGTTTTTTGATTGTCTTTGGTGTGTTCAATAAGTTCTTCTAGTGCACGAACGCTTAATTTTTCTTTAACAATCCTGTGTCTTAATTTTATTTTTTCATTAGAGTCTTCGATGGATAAAAGAACTTTCCCGTGGCCCAGGGATAGTATGTCTTTTTTAAGGTCTTCAATAATAAGTTCCGGGAGCCTTAATAATCTTAAAAAATTAGCAATTGTTGTTCTGTCTTTCCCTACGCGTTCGGCAATTTCTTCTTGTGTGAGAGAAAAATCCTGAATTAGCTGTAAATATGCAAGTGATTCATCAATGCAATTTAGATCTTGTCTTTGAATATTTTCGATCAGCGCTAACTCTAAAGACTCTCGATCTGTAGACTTTCTAATTACAACAGGAACTTGTTTTAATCCTGCTTGTTTAGCTGCTCTTAATCTTCTTTCTCCGGCAATTAACTGATATTTGCCTTCAGCGTTTTTTCGCACCACAAGCGGTTGTATAATCCCGTTGGTTTTTATCGAAATAACCATTTCCTGAAGTGATTTTTCATCAAACTCTCTGCGTGGTTGATAGGGATTTGCTTCTAATTCGTCAATATTTAACAAACTAATTCCATAAACTCTGTCACGCGAAACACCTTCTTGCATAACCGGTAGCGCGGGTCCGGCCGATACCGCACCAGAGGCTGGTTCGACCAGAGGAGTGTGTTGATAGTTTGCACCGGGCAATAAAGAAGCTAGTCCCTTTCCTAAAACAGGCTTTTGTGACACTTAAAAATACCTCCTTTGTTATATGGTTAACACGATTTGGTCTTTGAGAGTTTCTTCGGGGAGAACTTCTTCTGGTTTTAGTAAACCAGGAAAATCTTGCACTTGATTTCTGGCTAATATTTCTTTTGCTAAATTTAAATATCCCACACAGCCCTTTGAATCTACGTCATAGAGCAAGATGGGTTTTCCAAAACTGGAGCACTCACTTAAGCGCACGTTCCTTGGAATTACAGTATCAAAAACCACTCCCGCAAAATGTGCTCTTACTTCCTTAACAACTTCGTTTGCTAGATTATTTCTACTATCATACATGGTTAATACAATTCCCTCTTCCTGAAGCGCGGGGTTTAAGCTTTGCTTAATCAATGTAACAGTGCGGATTAGTTGACTCAAACCCTCAAGTGCAAAATACTCGCATTGCATTGGCACCAAGTAACTGTCTGCTGCCGTCAAAGCATTGACGGTTAATAAGCCCAAAGAAGGGGGACAGTCAATTAATATATAATCATACTGATCTTTTATTTCATTTAACGCCTTTTTTAGCTTCGTTTCTCTAGAAAAAGTAGAAACTAACTCTATCTCGGCACCCGCCAAATCACTGTTTGCAGGCGCTAAAGACAACAAATCAACCTCTGTGTTCTTAATAACTTCTGATAATTTTAACTGCCCAATTAATACGTGGTAAATCGTTTTAATTTCATTAGCTCTAGTTTTATCTACCACTAACGCAGAAGATGCATTGCCCTGCGGATCGAAATCAATTACCAGAGTTTTTCTCTCTGCAATAGACAGAGAGGCCGCTAGATTAACTGTTGTTGTTGTTTTGCCGACTCCGCCTTTTTGATTTGCAATTGCAATAATTTTTCCCATTGGCCTCCTAATATTCAGGGCGACCTTCGTTAATAACCAGGGGCGCTTATCTCTACAAGCGCCCCAAACGGTTTGTGGTCAGTGGTCTTGTATGTGGGTAACCAGTATAAATCTTTATAAACCCCCAGGCTTGTGAATGACCCTACTACTAGAGTAAGCATGAATACCTATAGGATCAAGAGAAATTTTTTGGGTAGTCTAAGATTTTTTGTTCCACGTGGAACATGATTATTGGCTAATCGTTGAATGTACATTTTTTTTAAACAAATTAAACTTGCTGGGCGCGGCCTCCGTGCCTTTGGGGCCCCCTTTACATCCTGTAGAACCGCATCCAGCTACCCCAAAGCCCATCAAGTTTAATTTGTTTAAAAAAAATAGCATTATAAAAAAAGAGAATAAAATAATTAGATAACCGATCAGGTTAGACATTTCACTTGGCGTTTATGAGGTTTACAATAACACGTTGTTTTTTGGCTGTTCCGACTTGGTAGTGATACTTGTTTTCTATTTTTAGCACTCTATTTGAGTGCTTTTTTGAAAACAAATCCCACTCTGCATTAGGTTTTGGCCACTTAGGACCTTTAAATAAAATCAAATTGTTCCACGTAGAACAGTTTTTTATCCATTTATATATTTTATCCACAGGTGCAACCGCCCGCACCACTATACTTTGCACCGAGTGCTCGCAAATATAGTCTTCTCCCCTTCCGGCGTAAACAAAAACATGCGAAAGCTTTAG
>JACQAU010000048.1 GCA_016194835.1 Deltaproteobacteria bacterium | reverse complement strand
CCAGCAGAAGTCAACGAAAGAAACCCAGCCACGAAATAGATTTACCGCTTTCAAACTAGATTTTCTATTTCACAAAACTTTTCAAATGGAAGAATTCTGCCACCTATGGTTGCATCTCCATAGTCGGATGACTGAGACATATGAACTTGATAAAACTTTGGAATCGTAGTTCTTTCTTTAAAATATTTTAGGTTTTTTGAACGTTTTGTATCTCCCAGTTTACATTCTACAGCAAAAAGTGGTTTTTTGTTTTTTAGCACGACAAAATCAATCTCACGACCATCCGTGTCTCTCAAATATCTTAAATCCATTAAAAATCCTTGTGTGTCTTCTACAAAATGACAAAACTTAATTAGATGGCTGGCAACCAGGTTTTCAAACCTTGATCCTTGATCCTCAATTTCTGACCAATCCCATAGATAAAGTTTTTGTTCCTTTTTTACAGCTCTTATCTTTGGAAATCCAAATGGTGAAATCCGAAATGAAATATAAAGTCTATCCATAATTTCAATCCAGTTTTTTACGGTTGGGTGTGTAGACTCTAGATCCTGTGCTAAATTCTGAATAGAAAGAGGTGACCCGACCCGAGAGGGAAGAAGTTCAATCAGAAGTTCTATTAAGCTTATCTCTCGCACTTGTTCTAAATCTCTCAAATCCTCTAAAGCAAGTTTTTTGCGTCGTTCTAATCTCCATCTCCTCAAGTATGTTTCATCTTGTCTAAAGAACGGTTCTGGAAACCCGCTAAAATGCATTAATAACTCTAAAGTTTTTCTGCGATTTGTCTCAAATTGCGCAAGTTCTGGCAAACTTAACGGATGCAACCTGTAGTGATGGTATCTACCTAGAAGAGAATCTCCACCTCTGCGATAATAATCGAGTTTTGCCGAACCAGTTACGATTATTTGTAAAGAGTGTTTTCTTGTATCATAAATACCTTTGAGTAAATTTCTCCATTTTCTAAATTTATGTATTTCATCAAAAATGATGATCCCATGGTGCTCTGGGAGTTCGTTATTAAGAATTTTTTTTCTTAATTCTCTCTTGTCCCAAGTAAGGTATGCTTCATGTTCCTCCAAGCCAGCAAGATTTGTTTTTTTCAGGGATAATTTGTTTGCCAAAAAAGTAAGGGCAAGTGTTGTTTTTCCAACTTGCCTTGGCCCACCAATAAAAACCATTTTATTGTAGCTAAGGTCTACACTTACGTTTTTGGCGATATATCGGTTCATTAGTAAATTAAACATCTCTATATTTTACTCATGACTAAATTAAAGTAAAGTATAATTTACTCATACAGGCGGAACGCCAGATGAAGTCAACGATTGTTACGGAGTCCCGTAAAACCGTAGAACTAGTTTAGAGCATGTTTGGAGTTAACAGTATAAAATTTAGCACACCTGCCGAAAAAGCGCGCTTTATAAAACAAGTAAGACGTGGTGAAGTAACCACTACTGATAACGATGTATCGTCTGAACTAATTTTGACTCCTGAAGAAATAAAGGCAATTAGTGGTTTGAGAACTTGGTTTTTGAAACAGTTAGCTCCAAAGATCCTTGAAAAACTGGATCATCAGGCAGCTATGTTGTTAGAGCCTACTTCGCCCAGATAAGCATCTAATATCAGTTGATTTTTCCTATATTTTAGGAGATCACACTGATTATATGGCTGAAAAAATCACACCCCGAGCAGAGAACTTTTCTGAGTGGTACCAAGACGTAGTGTTACAAGCAAAGCTTGCTGACTATAGCCCCGTCAAAGGCTGCATGGTAATCCGTCCCAACGGTTATGCACTCTGGGAAAATATACAAAAAGAACTTGATCAAAGAATAAAAAAAACAGGCGCCAAAAATGCATATTTCCCATTGCTTATACCGGAAAGTTTTTTGAAAAAAGAAGCTCAACATGTCGAAGGTTTTGCCCCGCAGTGCGCCGTGGTAACTTATGCAGGAGGTAAAGAATTAGAAGAAAAATACGTTGTAAGACCAACCTCTGAAACTATTATTAACAGCATGTTTGCTAAGTGGATCCAGTCTTATAGAGACTTACCCCTTTTAATTAATCAGTGGTGCAACGTCATGAGATGGGAGATGAAAACAAAGCTTTTTTTAAGAACTACCGAGTTTCTTTGGCAAGAAGGTCACACATGTCATACCAGTTTAGAAGAAGCAGAAAATAAAACAAGACAGATGCTCGAAGTTTATAAAAATTTTGCTGAAGAAATTTTGGCTATGCCAGTATGGATGGGTTTAAAAAGTGAAAGTGAAAAATTTGCTGGAGCGCTCAGAACATACAGTATCGAATCAATGATGCAAGACAAAAAAGCACTACAGGCTGGAACCTCGCATAATTTAGCATCTAATTTTGCTAAGGCATTTGACACTATGTTTTTAGATCAGGACGGTAAACAAAAGCACGTCTATCAAACAAGTTGGGGAGTTTCGACAAGGTTAATCGGTGGACTGATCATGACGCATTCTGATGACAAAGGTTTTGTGGCACCTCCAAGATTGGCAGAGACGCACATAGTGATTGTGCCAATTCTTGCTCAGGCACAGATGAAAGACAAAATTTTAGAAAAAGCTACAGAACTTTCAAAAACTATCCTCGAAAGGAACGAAATCAAATCTCTTCCTTATAATATTAAAATTAATATAGACGCTGATGAGACAAAACAACCAGGTTGGAAATTTCATGAGTATGAATTACTAGGTGTCCCTATACGGTTAGAGCTTGGTCCTAAGGATTTAGAAAAAAACCAAGTCGTGCTAGCCAGAAGGGATCTGGATAAAAAAGAATTTATATCTTTAGACATCCTACCACAGACAATTGCCAATCACCTAGTATCCATGCAAAAAGACCTGTTTGAAAAAGCTAAAAAATTTAGAGATCAGAATACTTTTCAAACATATTCTTATACTGAATTTAAGCAAACAATAGAAACTAAAGGTGGTTTTTGTTTGACTGCATGGTGTAAAGACCCAGTGTGTGAGAACAAAATAAAAGAAGAAACAAAAGCCACAATCAGGGTTTTGCCATTAGATTCGATATTTCAGGAAATCCCTGAAAAAGAAAAGTGTATAGTTTGCCAGACAAAAAAACCCGCAATTCGAGTCTTAGTTGCCAGGAGTTATTAGATGAACCAAACAGAACTAATAGTAGCCTTAGATTTTCCAAACGACACCACAGCGTGGAACCTTGTCCAAACGTTAAAAAATTACCCTGTAATTTATAAAGTAGGACTCGAGCTTTACTTAAGTGCCGGGTCTGCATTTGTAAAAAAACTAAAAGAAAACAAAAATCGTGCTTTTTTGGATCTCAAATTTTATGACATTCCAAATACTGTAGCCAAAGCCGCCCAGCAAGTAGCTCTGCTAAAAGCAGATATGTTTACAGCACATCTCTCTGGAGGCGAAAAGATGTTTGGTGCTATTAAAGAAGAACTAAAACACTTACCCGCACCAATACCAAAAACTCTAGGAGTAAGCGTATTAACTTCTTTTGATGAACGAGAATGGAATACACAAACCATTGCACTGAGCGGGAGTGCAAGTTCTATTTCTGAATCAGTAATCAGATTAATAGAAAAAGCTGATTTATGGGGTGTGGATGGCGTTGTCTGTTCCGCTCATGAGTTAATACACATACGCAAAAAATACCCAAATCTTTACTTAGTGATCCCTGGTATCAGACCAGAAGGAAGTGTCACGCATGATCAAGCACGGATAATGACACCCAAGCAAGCCTCCCAAGAAGGGGCCAATGCTATAGTGATTGGCAGACCAATCACACAAACACATGATCCAGCAAAAATAACAGAGCAGGTTTTAAGAGATATTGGCCAGTGAAGCTGTCATTAAAAAATCCACATAGTATCGAAGCCGTTTTAGAAAAAAGGCCAAGCGACGTCTTAGAGGTTAAACAGGATCACTCGTTGGCTCTTGTACTTCCAAAAAAAGAGGTAGATTTAGAAGAGCTTTTTAAAACTGACAAAAAGCACCATGGTGTTTGGCTCGGGCTTGATTGTGTGCAAGATCCTAGAAATGTAGGTGCTATTTTTAGAACCGCTGCTTTTTTTGGTGTAAAGGGGATACTGCTCACCGAAGAGCGGTCCTCTCCACTTACAGAAGTTGCTTATGATACCGCATCGGGTGGAATCGAACATGTGACATTTAGCATTGAGAAAAACCTAGCAAGGTCACTAAAGTTTGCAAAAGAAGCCGGTCTTTGGGTTTTGGGTACCTCTGAGCACGAGGGAGAGGCTGTTTTTTCTCTCCAACAAGATCGTAATTGGCTCATTTTGTTTGGAAACGAAGAAAAAGGCCTGCGTAGACTTACCTTAGAGTCATGTGATGTGCTAAGTAAAATCCCACCACAACATAAAATACAATCACTCAATGTCTCTGTTGCAGTTGGCATTTATTTGGGATTATTTGCAAAAACCAACTAAGCTGCGCTACATCTCAATCCCATATGTTTTTATTTTTTTGTGCAAATGACTTCGCTCAACATCAAGCACATCGGCAGTTTTAGAAACGTTCCATTCCTGTTCGTTGAGAGTTTTTAGAATAAATTGCTTTTCAAACTCCTGACGGGCGTCTTTTAATTTTTGAGATTCACTCTTAGATATTTCCATAGGTATAGAGATTGTCTGATATTCTTCTTTCATGTTTTCTAACAGAGCTCCTACACTAATTGGGAGTCCATCTTCATCAACATGAGTTAAAATCATGACACGTTCAATCAAATTTCTCAATTCCCTAACATTGCCGGGCCACTGATAAGACATGAGTAAACTTATAGCTTCTTGGGTTAACTCTCGTTTCTTTCTTTGATAAGCCGTAGAAAATTCATTTATAAAATGTTCTGCTAATATAGTGATATCTTCTTTCCGATCCCTTATGGGCGGAAGCTGAATTGGTATAACATTTAGTCTATAAAATAAATCCTCTCTAAATAAACCATTTTGAATGGCTGCCTTTAGATCCTTATTAGTTGCAGCAATAATACGAACATCGATAGAAATAACTTCAGAACCGCCAATCCGCTCAAATTTTTGTTCTTGTAAAATCCTCAAAATCTTTGCCTGAGTTTTAAAAGACATGTCTCCAATTTCATCTAAAAATAGAGTCCCACCATTAGCCAAATCAAATTTGCCACGCCTTAATTGCGTTGCTCCAGTAAAAGCACCTTTTTCGTGACCAAAAAGTTCACTTTCAATAAGCTCTTCTGGAATTGCAGCACAATTTACAGTAATAAAAGGTTTATTAAATCTCTGGGAATGCGCATGTATACTTTGAGCAATAAGTTCTTTTCCAGTCCCATTTTCTCCAGTAATCAAAACAGACCCCATGGTGGGAGCAACTTTTTCGATAACTTCTTGAATTTGCTTCATGGCTTGACTACATCCAACAATAAACTTGGTTTTTTCAACACGGCTTCTTAGTGCTTGATTTTCTCTCCGTAAATCAGAAAGACTCCAAGCATTTTGCAAAATTACTAAAAGCCTTTCTAGTGAAAGTGGCTTCTCAAGAAAATCAAAGGCCCCTAATTTAGTAGCCCTAACCGCCGTTTCAATAGTCCCATGACCAGACATCATAATAACGATCAATGACGGCCACTCTGACTTAATAAGTTTTAATGTTTCAATTCCATCCAGTTCTGACATCCAAATATCTAAAAGAACCGCGTCATGATATGATTTTCTAAGAGTTTCAAGTCCCTCTTTGCCATTTGATGCCAAACTAACTCTATAGCCTTCGTCACCAAGTGCGCCCAATAAGGACTGTTGTATAGATAACTCGTCGTCTATTATTAAAACCGACCTCATTCTTTAGCCGTATCATGTAATTTATTTGTTGTATTTAATTTTATATCCATTTGGCGAATGCGTGTTGGTAGTTCAATTATAAACTGTGTACCCTCTCCTACGACAGAATGAACTCTGATAAATCCATCATGGTCATTAATAATTCTTTTGACAATGGCCAAACCCAACCCTGTACCACCTGATTTAGTAGAAAAATAAGGTTCAAAAATCCTAGTCTTTACTTTTTCAGATATTCCAGGACCACTATCTTGAACTGTAATAGCAGCAATGCCTAAACTCTCATTATAGTTCGTTTTGATTTGAATTTTCTTATTTGTTTCACAACTACTTGAAGAAAGAGCTGAAACACCATTATCAAGCAAATTCATTAAAACTCTTTTTAATTGATCCCGATCAAAATCAAAAACAGGTAATTTCGAATTAGGTAAAAATTCAAATTGAATTTGTGTATGTGCTTGTTTAAAAAGCTGAACAACTTCGTTCAAAGCTTGATTTAAATCATTAGGCGTGAGCGAAGCCACAGGAAAGCGGGCAAAATTTGAAAATTCGTTAACAAGCTCTTTCATTTCATCAACATGTTTGATGATTGTTTCTGTGCATTCTTTAAGTAGTGTGTTTTCCGTGCCCTGATAATCTCCAATCTTTCTTTGGAGTCTTTGAGCAGAAAGTTTAATAGGTGTGAGTGGGTTTTTAATTTCATGTGCAATTCTTCTTGCAACTTCTCGCCATGCAAGCTCTCTTTGTGCCTTCATGAGCCTTTCACGATTATCTCTCAAATCTTTTGTCATTTGATTAAATGAATCTACTAAAACGGTAATTTCATCATGTCCTGAGCCTTTGATAGAAACATCTAAGTTTCCTGATCCAACAGCTTGTGCACCATAAACAAGTCTTTCGAGAGGAACCGTGAGCTCTCGTGCAATATAAAGCCCCACCCAAATAGACACAAAAATTATAACTAACGTGATCATGATCAAAATAAGTAAATAAACAGTTTTCATGGGATATTTAAGAGGATTAATGGCCTTATAGTCATCAGAAACGTTTGCTATTTCACGGGATAGAAAATTTTTTGAAAGGATCTAAATCTTTAAATGAAAACTTACTTTTAAGCTGTTCTGAGATCCCTTTAGACAAATGCTCTGAAAAATGCATCGCCGTTTGATCTGTATTTCGATAATAGATTTGTGTAATTTCTAACGCGACATCAAAAGTATTCTGAATCTTTATAGAAAACCACTTATCAAAACTAGAGTTAATATAAGTTGCAGAAACCACAAACAACACTAAAGTTGGAATTATTGAAATAGATAAAAATGCAATAACTAACTTTGTTTTAAGCCTAGAACCAAGAATCTTTCGTCTTCTTTCAATAAAGAGCTTGCCAATATTTCTAAAAACCAACCAAACCAATGCAATGAGTAAAATTAAATTGATATTTAACAACCCGAAAAAAAAGATAGAATTCACAAAAGGAAGTGAGCTAGAGAGCTTACTAAGCCGAAATTCAGCAAAGGTGAGCACAAAGAGAATAAAAATCAAAAAAACGATAGCAATCCACTCTCGTTTTCTTTTTTTAGATTCTTTCTTATCTAAATAAACTGACTCTATCGAAGAACTGCTCAAATCCATCTTATTATTCATGCCGCAAGCTTGCTTTTCGCGCAAGAGGGAATCTTGAACGATAATTATTTAGAAAGATTCGATTATTTCAAAAATATTTCAGATTTTTTTTTTTTT
>JACQAU010000035.1 GCA_016194835.1 Deltaproteobacteria bacterium | reverse complement strand
TTTCTTTAAAAAATAAAAAAACATATGCATAATACATATACTAACGCAAAAAAGACTAGAGGTAAAATGTACAAAAAAATTATTATTTGCTTATATATTAAAACTTTGTTTATAACACTATTTCCCTTTGCTCATGCGTCTAATACTGGTGTAGTTTTAGAAAAAGATCAAAAGGAATTTAAATTTTTTTCTTCTATCTATACTCAAACAAAAGCATTTGACTCTTCTGGCTCAAAGATAGATGAGGGGAAAAAAACTAGCTACTGGAGTAATTATTTTAGTTTTTACAAGGGCATAACATCTGACATTAACTGGGGGTTTCAATTTAATATAAAATCTGTAAAAACCAGTGCAACTGACAGCTCCGCACTCAACGCAATTCAGTTTTCATCTCAGTCAGATACACGGTTTGGATTAACTTCGTTTGGACCACAGTTTAAGTGGAAACCAGTCGAAGATAACAATGATTTATCATTGAGTATTAGTTTTAGTGTTCCACTTAAAACAGATTTAGATGGAAAAGTGAGCGGCCGCCCATATTTAGACTCAAACGGTTGGAAGTTGAACTCTCGCATTTACTACAATTATTCGCTCAATGATGCTGTTAATTTATTTTGTGAAACAGGATTTGATTATATCTTTGATACTAACGCAAATAACCCAATACACAGTTTTTCAACTCCCGTTTTATTTTCAAGTCGGTCCTGGAATAAAATATTTCTTTTCTGAAACATTGGAACCTGAAATATTTTATTCTTTGTATCTATTTGGAAAGAATAAAGGCGCTGGAAATACTATTGGTGCCGGTGTGCGTTATATTTTTTAATTGCTGTTCTCAGGAGTAAATACACATCTAAAACCAACCTCATGACTTGTAGAGCTGCTAGTAAAATTATAAAGCCACGCAGCATAAATACCACCATACTGGCCGCCATCCCACTTACCGCCACGAACCATTGCAAACTCTGATCCACTTAGTGAAGGGTTCTGTGGAAAAAATTTTCCACCCACTTGCATGTGAGTTAATTTTTTATAAAAAGGAGCAAATTGTTTACTATAAGTTTCAGCATTTATAGATGTTAAGAACCATTCACTGGAATTATAACCCACCCAACAATTGCTATTCTTAAAACAATCAGGTTGATCTGTTGGAACAAAAGCAAGAGAAATATAATCTTTTACCCACTCCCAGACATTTCCTCCAAAATCCCAGATTTCTTCACCAAAAGACAAAAGATGTGTTCTTTTGAGTGCCCAAATTTCATACTCTTTTGAGTCTCCATGCTTGACTCCATCCCATGGATCACCTGGATTTAAAACCGATAGTGCTGGTGTATTTTTAAGCGTTCCTGGAGCATTATCACAATGACCAATATTGATTTCAGTTTTTTCTATCTCATTTTTTCTCCAATTTTCTTTATTTAATTCAATATCCCTCGCTACAGTCATCCACTGTGAATTTGAAATCAAATCAAAATCCTTACCTAATTTTTTACATTGTATGACTGCTTCATTACGAGTGATTTGAACCCAAGGAGTGCCCTCAGGTGACGAAACTGGTTGAAAGTCTTCTTGCCTCAACCTGTTTTGCCCATCGCACTTAGCAGTATGATTACCACAGCCATTTTTTTCAATATAGGTACTATTTAATTTTTGTGCTTTCATTTCAAATTTTGCCACACAAAAACTATTTTCTGTTCCAACTTCTGGATTTTTATTTACTAAAATATAATTATTTGGACAAGAAATAGCAGTATTTGCAAGATTACGAGACGCGTTCTCTTTCTCAATAGCAACTTTATTTATAATCACAAAACGCTGACGTTCTTTCATAACTTCATTTTTTACAGCATCTTTCCATTCAATTTTAAACATTCCAATACCATTTTCAATTTTAGGAATAACCCATTGAATTTTAAATTTTTGCTGATACATACCGCCTTCTCGTGGCGTGACTGAGTCTAAAAGACTCCAACTTTGTCCTTCATCAAGAGAATAATAAATTTTTATTTTTTCTTTCGAAGAACTATGCTTTTCAGTAACTTCCCATTCTAATGTAAACAAATGCCCTGCTTGCACATACTCCGGTATTTCATGAAATACTATTTCAGGTGGCGTTTTATCAAAATCGAAATTAATCGCTGATGAAACTACTGTATCAGTTATTTTATTCTTAGCCCAAATCTTTAATGTATGCGTTCCTTCTGATTTATTCTTTAATGCATAAACAAATTCTCCACGACCACATTGTATGCTGTTCCAGGTGTTCATTACGCTAGATAAAGGAAATGGTATTTCTTGAATAAAATAACTAATCTCTTGATTGCAGTTTAAGAATGAAAATCTAATATTTGAACTATTTGTTACTTTAATTACATAAAACTTTATACCTATTTCTTGAATAGTATTATTATTTTTTGGAGAATTCTCCTTTATAATATTATCATTACTTAAAGACAGAGATGATTTACTTACATTATATTGTATTTCTTTATTTCGCTCGCAGCTAGTTAAACAAAAAAACTGAAACAGTATAATAAGACAAACAATTAATCTAGAATTCATAAAAACAGCACAACCTAGCTTAGTATCGGAGGATTTGAACATTGTAATAAGACAAAAGATAATGATTTTATGCGTCGCGCAAAATCTAATCGTGAAAAACTCCTATTCAACGACGTACTATATATTGTATATCTAAATAATTATGATAAATATGTTATTTTTTTATCTTGAATATATAGTTTGCTGGTCGTTTATTATTAGTTTACTTGTATACAATTGTTATCGCTTATACATAGTTATTACTTTTTTAAGAACAAAACACTACAAACCAAACTTTCAACATTCCTATAGCATACTCCCGTCTGTCACAGTCCAACTACCATTGTATAATGAAGCTAGGGTTGTAGAAAGACTCCTATTAGCTACCGCAGAGATTGAGTATCCTAAAGATCTATTGGAAATACAAGTGTTAGATGATTCAACAGATGAAACAACAGAAATTGCAAATAAAATAGTAAGAGAATATCAAAACAAAGGATTCAATATTGTTCTAATACACAGAAACCATAGATCAGGCTTCAAGGCTGGCGCACTCCAAGAAGGATTACTAAGGGCTGCAGGCGAATTTATAGCGATTTTTGACTCTGACTTTATTCCACCTAGAGATTTTCTTTTAAAGACAATACATTATTTTACAAATGCAAAAGTCGGATTAGTTCAGGCACGATGGGGATTTACTAATCGAAATTATTCTTATATTACACGTTTTCAAAGCATTCTTATTAATGCTTGGGTTCTTGAACAATTTGCACACTTTAAATTAAATAGATTTTTTAATTTTCATGGCACAGCAGGCGTATGGAGAAAAACAACTATCTTGGATGCAGGTGGATGGTCAGGTGATACTTTATGCGAGGATTTAGATCTTAGTTATAGAGCTAAAATAAAAGATTGGGATTTTATTTATCTCAAAGAACTCATAGTCCCATCAGAGCTACCAATAGAAATACAGGCTTTTAAAAATCAACAATTTAGATGGTTTAAGGGCACAACTCAAGTCAGAATAAAAGTCATCCCACTAATTTGGAAAAGCAATCTCCCAATAAGTAGAAAAATAGAGCTATATACTTCAGTAATTGAAAAAATTGGCGGACTTTTTTCTTGTTTTTTAGGATTTTTTGCAGTACATTTTTGTTTTGTAGAATTATTTTTATTTTCAAACCACACCTTTGTACCATTAACATGCTTTGGACTTTGTTTTTGCATATTGGTATTTTCAATTTATTATTCAGTAGCAGAAACAGAAGCTAAACATAAAAATTTTTCATTTAAAAATATCAGTGAAATTTTTTTTGCATGTATCCCAGTTGCTGGTGGTATTTCAATCACTTCTGCCTATGCATTTTTAGATGGTCTTTTGGGAAGAAAGACCCCATTTGTACGTACAACTAAATACGGATCAGATAATCAAAAAATAAAACAAACCACTCCCATAACACCTGTAACTTTTAATTTAATTAATACCACTGAAATTATTATGGCGCTGTATTATCTGAATTGTCTATTTTTTTCGATCTCATATATTATTGCTTTTAAAAGATATGAGATTTTGTTACTGCTGATATACGGAAGTGGTTTTATTTACTTGGGAATTCAAACACTATCTGCTATTATTAAAACAGAATGGTATAAGAGAAAAACTCTTACATATGAACCCTAAAGTTTTAGATGCAGCTTTAATCTATTTGCTAATGCAGCATCTTTAGCAGCCAGACGTCTAAGCAAAGACTCACGGAACTCACTGTCTGCCACTTTCAGCATTGCTAGTATTTGCTCAAACCCATGAATTGGGATTTTTTCTTCCTTTGTTTTGTTTTCTTTAGAAAATTCAACATCTTGTTTTAAATTCATACTTTTAGTTCTCCCTTTTGTTTCTTTGCTGATTTCACTGCGTGTTCATGAAGCTGATCGGTTGAGGCCTGAAGCTGCTTTCTTATACTGTCAACCTGGTATTCGGCATTTTTTTTGTATTGATCAATTCGTTCGGCATTTGCTCTTTTTAACTTGTCTAATTCACCTTCTGTTGAATTTTTTTCGTCATCTATACGACCTTCTGCTTTGACACGTACTCCATCTAGTGTTTCTTGCAGTTTTTCTGCTTCTTGTGAAATTTGTATTGTATCTCCCTAAGCTCAGTCTCATTGCGATTCTGAACTTGATTTCGATATTGCCTCAACCGAATCTCGTCAACAGTCGAAGCTTTGACATCTGAAGGCATTCCACCATTGCCCTCCTTGTCTTAATTATGCCTTAAACAGGCAAATAATTGCAAACGTCAAAAAACTATGCACCGCAACAAAAAGAATACTTGCCTCTTTACCTTGTCAGAGAGAGTATTGTGCTCTAGGTAGGGGGCTATTAGTGATGAAAAATAATACGGTAGAACTAGATTTTTTTGGACAAAAACTTATTTTTAAAGCCTCTGGAGACACAGAAACAAACCAGGAAGTTATTGCTCTGGTTGCACAAAAATTGAAACAAGCCACCGAAAGAGCTCAAACTTTGTCCCCCCACCAAGTTGCCATTTTAGCTCTTTTGGACCTGGCAGAAGATTATGTACACACAAAACGCAAGACTAAGAAATTTAAATTTTCATTAGACCAAAAAACCAAAGAACTAATGAGTCTTGTAGACTTTAAAACAATACAAAGTTAATGCTTTTCGCATTATGGCACTATGTGCTAGAACGAGACAATGAAGGTTTTGTTTTTTGGTGATATTTTTGCACGCCCTGGCAGAGAAGCATTGGTCAAGGCAATAAGCAAATTGAAACCTATATATGATCCTGAATTTATTGTAGTAAACGCAGAGAATGCTGCTCATGGTAACGGTATACTTCCGGAAATGGTTCAAACTTTTTTGAATTTAGGAGTAGATGTTATCACCACTGGAAATCACGCATGGGATCAAAAAAAGATTATCTCTTTTTGGAGTCAAACAGATAGACTTTTAAGACCTGCAAATTACCCTGAGCATCCACTGCATAAAACACCAGGTAGAGGCTCTGTAATTGTTCGTTCTCAAAAAAATCCAAATGTGAGTTTAGGAGTGATTCAAATCATGGGACGAACATTTATGGACGCAATTGATTGTCCATTTATAGCTGTAGATAAGGAAATAGAGAAAATCAAACAACAAAACATTAACTGTATTTTAGTCGACATACATGGTGAAGCCACTTCTGAAAAACAAGCCTTGGCTCACTATGTTGATGGTAGAGTCAGTGCCGCACTGGGCACACATGCTCATGTGCAGACAGCGGATGAGAGAATATTGCCTTGGGGAACAGCTGCCATTACAGATGTTGGCATGTGTGGATGTTTTGATTCAATAATAGGTGTAAAAAAAGAAATTTCTATAGAAAAATTTCTTACTAAGCGCAAAATCAAATATGAACCTGCCGATGGCCCAGGTGGCTATGGAGCTGTACTCGTTGAAATTAACGACAAAACAGGCAAAGCGTTGTCTATTCTAAGACTAAGAGAAACTATTGTATCTCTTTAATAATCTTCTATAATAAAGGTTATTATGCAACGATCTTCTTTTACTGAACTTTATGAAACATTTTTAGACTTTGTAAGACAAGAAATTCAAAAAGAGCGCAGTACTGTTAACAAAAAAATGCTCAGCGTGCTTCTTTGGTGTTTTGTCTTTCCAGCCTTACTTTCAATCATAATTGTTATATTGACAAATTTAAGAATTTTACCTTTTTATACGAGGCATTATTTGGATTGGATTTTATTAGCTTTCCCTGTTTTTTATGCACTTTATTTTTTAAACTCAGAAGTTTTAAAGGACTTACCATCTTTGTTTAAAAAAGGAGGCATGACTACAACTCTTAATCAAGCACTTAAGGATACTAAGTGGAGAGAACACGTTTGCGATGAATTAGAGAAAAAGATAAAATTAAATGACGAAGAACTTGGGCAAATTGCAAGTCATTTTAAAATTGATTTGGATAATTTATATTCAAGAATTCGTTTTATAACCGTTTTAGCTGGCGCTGTGTTTTTCTTAATTTTAAAAGGGTTGGATTTATTTTTTGATACTGATAGTAAAAATATAATTCAAAATAATTCTCACTTCATTAATAAACCTTCGAACTATGACTTTTCTGAACTTATTGTATTAGGATTATTTTTGATTATTTTTTATTTATCGGGCAATCAGACATATCGATCACTTTTAAGGTTTTTGCAGTGTACAGAGCTTTGTATACGGAAAAGAACAGAAAAAAAATCACTTCCCATATAATAAACTTTACTTTAGAGTTAGTATCACAAAAATGGGGCCGTAGCTCAACTGGTAGAGCGCGAGCTTTGCAAGCTCGAGGTCGGGCGTTCGATCCGCCTCGGCTCCAAATGAGATAACACACTTAAATCATTGGTAAAATTTGGTTTTCTAAATTTGTTAGAATCACAAAAATCAGCCTCTTTTGCTCCTTGGGTAGCATTAGGGTAGCACAAAATGGTGGATTCGACAGATGTTGTCGCAACTTTCTGTAAATTTACATAGCTTTCTAAATCTCTCTTTATTAAAGACTTAGCATCACATGTGCTGTCATTCTTGGTTATTAAATCTAATTGCTGCTGCAAAAGCTGGATCATTGCCATTACCGTTTGTACATCCAATTTTTCAAAAATATTTTTACTGTCGTAATACTTTTTACTATTTTGCAAATATGAAGATTTGTCAAATTTAAAATCGTCTTGTACCTTAAGATCACCATCTAAAAGATGTGTATAAACTTTTGCTGTCAAACTTACGTCTGAATGTCCTAGAATCATCGATACTTTTTTTAACCCCCAGCCAGCTCTAATTTTATTGCTCCCATAGCTATGTCTTAGACAATGAAGATCAACACGCTTTTTAATATCAATCCTTTTTGCCGCTCTCTGAAACGGTTTAATAAGCACATGAGGATAGGGTCTTTTTCCGTTTGATTGTGTAAAAACATATTCTGACTTTCTTGTAAGTAAATTTATGGCTGCCCCAGCCTCTGACTCAAGAGGAATAGTCCTACTTTTGCCAGTCTTAGATTTCCGGACATGAATAAAACCTGACTTTTCATCAATATCAGACCATTTAATATCTAGAGCCTCATTGCGACGCATGCCGGTATAAACTAAAAATTTTACATACGGGTATGCAAGCTCACTTGGGGATTTCTTTAACTCCGCTAAGATTTCATTTATTTCCGCAGGCGTTAAAAAATTAATATCTCTTGTCGGCGCTTGAGTCGAAAAGCGTTTTTTAAAATCCTTTATCTGACGAGGAAGATTAACCCCGGCAGGATCAAGCTCTATGTATAAATCACCAAGCAAACACAACTTAAAATGATATTTTTGAATTGTAGAGTGAGATAAATTGTACTTGTTTTTAAGATCAAGGTAAAATGCATAAATCTTGTCAACAGACAAATCTGAAAAATGCAAGTTACCAAGATGTTTTTTTATATAGCCATTTAATTGAATTTTTAGACTTTTCTGCCATTGTTCACCTGCAGATAAAAATCGTGGGCTTTTAAAAAACAATTGGATAAGATCAGAAACTTTTGCAGCGGGTTTAAAGCTAATAGAAGACATTGGATTAATGCCTTGAA
>JACQAU010000042.1 GCA_016194835.1 Deltaproteobacteria bacterium | reverse complement strand
GTGTCGCACAAAAAGTGGACCGCTACTAAGGAGAACGATGTTAAGTCGCACAAAAATAGAAGTTGGATTAGGACTTTTATTACTAAGTATCCTAATTTATCAAAACCTTGAAAAACATAGCACCTTTAACGTACGCCAAGACCCTGTCGAAAAATCTTTTAATCTAAAAACTCAAATCGAAGAAGATTTACAAAAAGCCCTTTATATCAACAAAACATCTCCTGACTACGCAACATGGAAACAAAGCGAATACTCATCAGAAGATGTATTTAAAAATATTCTAGCCATGAAATCAAAAGAAGGATGGAAAGTGCTTTGTCATAGTATTTTAAAATTAAAACCCGAAGATCTGGTTTTTTTCACGCAGGAAATCGCCCGCCCAGAATACCAAAAATACCTGCCTGAGTCTTGTTTGTGGGAATCGAAAACCCACACTCAAGACTCACAAGACTTTGAACAGATATCTCAATCTAATGTAAAAAAACAAATCCATTTATATTTCAGTCCATTTGAAAAACGGTTTCTTATCAATACAACTCAAAATAAACAGAAAAAAACTTTTTTCAACCATGTACAAATTACGGTTAATCCATATCAAGATCCTCTTTTCATAAAAGGCAATTTAAAACAAAACGAATTTGCCCTAACCTTTGCGATCAGATCTCCACTGAATGCATATAAAGAACGCATATTACACCAAATGTTAAAAACTTTTTCTAAAAATCAAATTTTCACCACATTCTTTATTACAGAAAAAGAAATCCTAGAAAATCCTTCTCTCTTCTTCGAAATTCTAAGCTACGGACACTCAATGGGTATTTTAAACTATACGAAGAACAACGCTCCTTCCATCTCAGTTCGAGACACTGAAAAACAAACCTTAAAAACAAAAAAAATGGTTTTAGAAATGCTGAAAACAAAACACACTTCTTGGCGCCGCTCAGCTAGAGAGACTTTTTATTATCAAATCCCGCCTATTATAAGTTTTGATACCACTGATGCTCCAGATAAGTTACACACAATGTTAAGAAAAAATGGTCTAATATGGCTAAGCTGGAATATTGATGCCAATGACTGGAAACTAAGAAACCCGAAAACTCTCTTTAAACATCTTTTATCTGAAATGAAAAATAACGGCAAAGGCGTCATTCGCTTTCAGGATATAAACGAACAGACCGCTATTATCTTACCAAAACTTTTGAATGAATTTAAAAAGAAAGAATACAAAAACGTAAGTTTTTTAACACATCCCAGTGTAATCTCCAAAAACACACCCACCACAGCCACGAAGCACTTGATTACTCGTATACCTTAAACCATCTTAAATAACCTCTCCTATCTAACTCGAACCCCCCCTTATATTTTAGACAGGAGGGCTATAATCTGAGTCATGCAGAGATCTACCGCTTACGCGCTACTAAACTAGCTATTGCTTCTTTTCCATTATTTGTTTCACGATAAACTAAAATCTCAAAATCCTTAAAAGCTTCCCTCAGCTCTCCTATTTTTAATAAATAATCCTTAGGTATACGCTGTCCTTCTTTGTTTTTAAGCTGTTCTTCTGTATAAGTTTCAAAAACTACAATTCCGCCTTTTTTAAGCCCCTTTTTTATCTGTGGGAATAGCGAACGCTGAAGATAGTAAAAATCAATTATCACCTCATAATAATCTGATTTGATTGTATAAGTATTTAGATCAGCATTAATAACCAAAAGTTTGCTTGTGACATTATTATCGCGAGCAAGCATTTTGGCTTTTTGCAGTGCCACCTCAGAAATATCTACACCCTCTACAATAAAACCCTTCTTGGCCAAATAAATGGCATTCCTGCCCTCACCCATTGCAATATCCAATGCCTTGCCAACAGGAAGCAAGTGGACATGCTCCTTTAAAAATAAAGCTGGTTCCTTACCAAAAATGTATGTCTTTGTTTTATACTTTTTGTCCCACTGTGAGCGATCTTCTTCTGAATCATCGCCAGTAACCATCTGATATTCCGTCTTTCCCTTGGAGCGAGTTTCGTCAGAAAAACAAGTAAAATTAATAGTAAATGACCATAATAAAGAAATTGACAAAATTTCTAGACATTTATATATATACAGCATGTTTGGTATTTCAGGCGAACATCTTTTAATTTTAGGCATAGTGCTCCTTATTTTTGGTCCAAAAAGATTACCAGAGTTAGGTAACACTTTAGGCAAAGCTATTAAAAATTTCAAGGATGCAATTTCAGGTGTTGAAGAAGCTCAGTTTAAAAGATTAGGTGAAGATCAAAAGCCCAAAGAAACTCTACAAACTGGGGTTTCTCCTGATACCACGACTGCTGAGAAAAAATAAACTAATGCAAACATCACGGATGAAGCATGGTTCTTTAAATGCTCTAGAGCACGTCCTAACCAGATGCGGTGATGCTTTAGCGGCCTTAATTTTACTTTGGGCATTGCCTATAGAAGTTTTTTCAAAACTTGCCATAGCTCAAGCCATAATTGCACCTTTCTTGTTGTTCTATGTCGCGCCAGAAATTGTTTTATATAAAGACTACACCCTTTGGAAAACTCAGGGTTCATTTACTCTAATTACTAAAATAAATGCACTCAGAACCTTTGGTTGGCTAAAAATTATATTCTCTATCCTGATTGCAATTTGCTTAACTATAGTGTTTAAAAAAGACGAAACTTTTTTTAATCGGTTTTGTATATTCCTATGGGCACTTTTTTTGCCTATATTACCGCAAATTTATGGCGCAGACAGGGAGTTTTTAAGACTGGACCTACAGCTTAAGAAGATTAATTTTTTAGCCATTTATCAAAAATTGACTTTATTATTAGGAACATTATTTTATGTCAAGTACTGGCCCTCACAAATCCCATTATTAACACTTATCTGTATTTTTTCTGGTCTAACAACAGCCTTGATTGCAAAATACATGACCTATCGGGCCCTTGAACAATACCGTTTAGACTCTCAGCAAACATTTTCACAAAAATTTCAAGTTGTTTTTAAGATCATCAAAGAATTTTCCTTCTGGCAACACCTTTCAGGCATAATACAAAACTGGGTACAAACAATGGATTTGTTTGTTTTAGGCATTTTTGGATTTCCCATTAGAACTGTTGGTTTATATGCAGCTATCCTTAAGCTTGCAAATTTTTCTTATATGATTCCTATGACACTTTCAAATACTTTTTTAGTTTGGATTGGTAGAAGATCAAAAGAAGCTTTAGAACAAGAAAAAAAAATATTATCTCGCGGAACGGTATGGCTAATAATGACAAATATTTTACAATTTTTTCTCTTCTTAATACTTGCACCGTTTATTATCAAAATTTTCTCACACGGCAGGTGGTCAGGTGAAGAACAAAGCCTTATGTTCAATTGGATAAAATGGATTTTAGGAGGAGCAGTTTTGTTTAGCTCATGTTTTCTATTTTCATCGTGGCTAATGGTTAGAGATAATGTTTATAAGGTTTTTATCAAAATTTATCTGCCATGGGGGGTTGCGTCATTGGTCGTTTATTCTTCTGCTGCTTATTTTGGGGGGTTAAAATGGGTAGCTATAGCTAACGTACCAGTAGCACTCATTTTTTGTGTTAACCTATTAAGAATACGCCGTATTGAATCCAATTGAAAAACCGGCTCTAATGTGTTTTAACTGATTTATAAGATGGGAACTATTAGCCAGCTTGATGAAAAGAATTTTACAAAGTATTTAAATAGACATGAGATTGATGCCATTGTTCAATCCTTGGCTAATCAAATCAATAGAGACTACGAGGGCAAATCTCTGATTTTAGTCACTGTCCTGAAGGGTGCCTTTGTCTTTATTTCAGATTTTATCAGGCATCTTAAGCTTAATACAGAAGTTGAGTTTGTAAGACTCTCAAGTTACGGCAAGGCACTTACTTCTAGCGGAACAGTCACTATAATCAAAGACATTCAGACCGATATTCGTGGCAAGCATGTTTTAATTGTCGAAGAAATCATTGACAGTGGTCGCACGCTAAAATTTCTCTATGAAAGAATAAAAAATGCAAACCCAGCTTCTATTGAAATAGCAACTCTGCTGGACAAGACTTCAAAACGCGTCGTAGAAGTCCCGGTAAAATACACAGGCCGTGTAATAGATGACCAATTTCTTGTGGGCTATGGCCTTGACCTAGAAGAACGCTGCCGAAACCTACCTGATATTTATTATCTAAAATATCCCAATTAACCAAAGGGACATCGGTTTATATAATAATTTCAAATAGTTACATTAAAAAAACTTGCCACTAATAGTGTAAACCAATAGGTTAAGTTTGAGTAAATAGTTTCTTTGTCTTGACTGTAAGTATAAAGTATGTACAATAAAAACTGTGCATATTGAGTGTGATTCTGCCAAAAATAAGTTGAATATTAGAAAGCACGGAATTTCATTCGAAGAAGCTCAGACGGTATTTTTTGATCCACTAACTCAAGTTGCCAGCGATCTCTATCATTCAGAAAAAGAGTCTAGATTTTTGGCAATTGGTTATAGTTCATTTCATAGGTTATTGATTGTGGTTCATTGTTTCTACTCAAATGACGAAGTGGTTCGAATTATTAGTGCAAGACAGGTAACACGAAATGAGAAAAAACAATATGAGGAGGGTTTATGAAAGAAAATTACAATCTTAAAAAATTAAAGTGGAAACCAAATCCATATGCCAAATTTTTAAAGAAAGCTGTAACGATTCGTTTCGACCAAGATGTGATTGAGTACTTTAAGGGATTGAGTCAGGGTGAAGGAATGCCTTATCAAACATTAATGAATCTTTTTTTGAGATATTGCAAGGAAACAGGTCTCAAACCCAAAACTAATTGGATGAAAAACACAGGGCCACTTCATATTTAAAACTTACTTTCCCACATAGGAGGTCTATTCATTAATTCTTGTAGTATTTCTTTCATTTCTCGCTTTTCATACAATAGTTGATACACGGCTTCTGTAATAGGCATATAAATTTCATGCCTATTAGCAAACTCCCAAATATGTTTAGCTGTTACCACACCCTCAGCTGTACTTCCTAAATCCTCTAATATGTTGTTTAAAGGCTTTCCTCGCGCCAAACCCTGCCCCACCCGATAATTCCTACTCAAAACACTCTGACTGGTCGCTAAAAGATCACCCATCCCAGCTAAACCCAAAAAAGTTGAGCTTTCAGCTCCCATTTGCACACCAAATCTCACCATTTCTGCTAAACCTCTAGCCAAAAGCATTGCCCTAGCATTCCAACCAAGATTTAAAGTATCCAAAGCCCCAGAGGCAATGGCTAAAATATTTTTTAAGCTTCCCGCCCACTCCACACCTACTATATCTTTTGCACCATAAACCCTAAATTTATCAGTACTTAAAAGCATTTGGCCTGCCGTAATTACTTCATCAAAAAAAGAAGCAACTACAGTCGCAGCGGGCTCTCCTTTTGCAATTTCAGGAGCCAGGTTTGGACCGCTTATCACACCTACTCTAGGACAAGAAATTTCTTCACGTAAAATCTGCGAAATACGCTTCAAACTGCCCGCTTCTACTCCCTTAGTGGCATGCAATAAAACTTCACTCCCATGAAAAAAAGGAGCCAAGGTCTTTGCCACATCCCGAGTCACCGAAGAAGGCAAGGCCCAAATTACTGCATGCACTCCAGACTCAAACACTTTGGTGATTTCACAATAGGCTTGAATATTAGAATTCAACACTAACTCCGGATGATACTGTGAGTTCACACGCGTTGAGTTAATAGTTCTGGCATTCTGCTCTTTTGAAACCCAAAATCTGACACACTCACAGTTTTGAGACACAAGCTGTGCCAACACTGTGCCCCAATTGCCTCCACCTAAAACTGCAATCTGTGATCTTTTCCAAAATTCCTTCGTAACATCACTCATATGAATTGTTGTCCTCATAATAATGTTAAAAATTAATATTTCTATGTGCTAACACACTAGAACATTAATTTTTTCATATACAAAATATTTTAAATTATTTCATGAGAGAGGGCCTTGGGAAGGACAGGATGTCCGAGTCCCATGGATGGGACGACAAAGGGTCCCAGAGGCACGATGCCGTGCCATCGCGAATGAAATAATTTAAAATAGTATATGAAAAAATTAATGTTCCAGAACGCTAATCACCTTCAAACCCATATCCAATTAATCTATTTCTATAGTAAAATAACAAATTCATATCCTCACTCCAAACTATACTCCCGTCTGAAGCTACCACTTTTGCTTCATGTAAAACACCCAAATTCACCATTCCTTCTGTAACCCACGTCCTTGTATCAGCGTTAATTAAAAACTCACTCATATAAAGCTTTCCATGACTATAAGCTTTTTTAATTTTTTGATGAATTACTTCAG
>JACQAU010000044.1 GCA_016194835.1 Deltaproteobacteria bacterium | reverse complement strand
ATAGCATTATAGCAATGAAAAGCTTTTCTCTTTCTGTAGTAATAGCCTCTGCACTTACAGTCATGGCTGCCACAAAGCTTGGGTTTCCGGTTTCTACAACTCACGCACTGACGGGTGCCTTAATAGGAGCCGGATTTTTTGCGTCTTTAAACGGCGTTAATATTTCTAAACTTTGGAATAGCTTTTTCCTTCCACTTTTAGTAAGCCCATTCATTGCTCTTGCTACTGCACTGATACTGTATCCCCTATTTAGATGCCTAAGAATTCAATGCGGAGTTGAAAAAGAAACCTGTATTTGTATTGGGAATGAAACGCTAGCTATTGTCCAGCCTGGACAAACTCATGAGCAAGCATTGGCAATGGTGAGAGTGGCAGAGTTACCCACTATTCGCATGGGTGCACTACCTCAATGTATGGAACAATACTCAGGAAAAGTTTTTGGATTTAGGGCAAAAATGGTTCTAGACCAATTGCATTTTATGAGCTCTGGAATTGTTAGCTTTGCTAGAGGACTTAATGACACGCCAAAAATTGCAGCTTTTCTTTTATTGGCTCACACAGTGTCCACTACTGTCGGTATATTAATGGTAGCTATAGCCATCGCACTTGGAGGAATTCTGCATGCAAATCAAGTGGCCGACACTGTTTCTAATAAAATTACAAGCATGAATGCTGGACAGGGGTTTACGGCTAATCTTGTAACAGGGTTACTTGTCATATTAGCCTCTCAATTTGGACTTCCTGTTTCAACAACACACGTTTCTTGCGGTGCGCTATTTGGGATCGGTGCTGTTACACACCAGGCTCAGTGGAAAAATATCTTCAGTATTATATTAGCCTGGGTAATTACACTACCTGTAGCAGCAGGATTGGGAGCCATGAGTTTCTATATATTAAAAGGAATTGGTGTATGAAAAAAAACATTTTACCGTTTGTTTTACCGTTTGAAGACACGGTTAAAAATCATAATCTAAATCTCAAAAGAAAACAGATCAAAATCCTCCAAGTCAATATGGGAAAGCTTTGCAATCAGGCTTGTCACCACTGTCATGTAGAGGCAGGGCCAAAACGGACAGAAATTATGGATCTAGCAACAATCGATCGCATTTTGCAATTACTAAAACAAAGTCAAACTATTGAGACAGTAGATATTACAGGCGGTGCTCCTGAGTTAAATCCCAATTTTAAATACTTTGTGTCAGAGATTCATAAGCTAGAAAAAAAAACGCCGCTAACTATCATCGATCGTTGCAATCTCACCATTCTATTTGAAAAAGGACAGGAGGAGACTGCAAAATTTTTAAGGGAATATCGGGTTAATATTGTAGCTTCTTTGCCATGTTACTCAAAAGAGAATGTCGATAGCCAAAGAGGTAACGGTGTATTTGATAAAAGCATAAGGGCTTTGCTGTTATTAAATACTTTAGGGTACGGAAAAGATGGTACAAGCTTAACACTGGATCTGGTTTATAATCCTCTTGGTGCTTTTCTGCCTCCCTCTCAAAAAACACTTGAAAAAGATTATAAAAAAGAGCTTAAAAAACTTTTTGGAATCGAATTTAATCGTCTTTTTACCATTACAAACATGCCTATTAAGCGATTCCTTAAACAACTTGAGAGAGAAGCCAGGCTACAAGAATACATGAATTTATTAGTCCAAAGTTTTAACCCAAAAACTGCAGAAAACATCATGTGTAGAGACCTAGTTTCAATCAGTTGGGATGGGCAGCTTTATGATTGCGACTTTAATCAAATGCTAGAAATCCCAATTCATTTAAAGAAGAATACACTGTGGACAATCGAATCGCTCGAAGAGTTAGCTCGACAAAATATTGTTTTTGCGGAACACTGTTATGGTTGTACAGCTGGCAATGGCAGTTCCTGCAGTGGTTCAACTATCAAAGACAATGGAGGTTAACAAAAAATGGTTATGAAAACAGAAAAGAAAACACTTGAAGCTGTCAGGGACTATTATGGAAATATTCTCAAAACCAATAACGATTTGAAAACTAGCGCGTGTTGCACTACATCCTCACTGCCAACCAGAATTCGTGATATCTTAAAAGAGATCCATCCAGAAGTAATCGAAAAGTTCTATGGATGCGGTTCGCCTATTCCTCCGGAGCTAACGGGTAGAACAGTTCTTGATTTAGGTTCTGGTTCTGGTTTTCACACTGATAAATTTGGATATAAAACAACCAACGTCGAATTTTTAAAGGGTTACATCGAGGATCTTGTGAACCTTAATATTGCAAATAGTTCTATTGATGTCATAGTTTCAAATTGCGTTATTAATCTATCGCCAGATAAGAATAGAGTGTTTTCAGAAATATTTCGTGTTCTAAAACCTGGTGGCGAGCTTTATTTTGCAGATGTATTTTCTGGCAGGAGAATCCCCAAACACTTAAGTGAAGACCCAGTGCTGCTTGGTGAATGCTTAGGTGGCGCTCTTTATATTGAGGACTTCAGACGAACTCTCGCGCACGTGGGTTGTCACGATTATCGTGTTGTTGCAAAATCAAAAATTGAACTTCACAATACCGAAATTGAGCACAAAGCTGGCATGATTGATTTTTATTCGATGACTATCCGGGCTTTTAAACTTGATCTTGAAGATCGATGCGAAGACTACGGTCAGGTTGCGTATTATCTTGGAACTATACCAGAGTGTCGGCATTTCTTTACACTGGATGATCACCATCTATTTAAGACAGGTCAGCCACTTCTTGTGTGTAAAAATACTGCATCAATGCTATCTGCCACTCGATATGCACCACACTTTAAAATTATTGGAGAAGTCAATCAACATTTAGGTTTATTTGACTGTGGGTCATCTGAAGCATCAGGTAATTTTTCAGGCGCTTGTTGTTAAATATTATAAAAGCAAGCCCTCACACGCCATTAGTGCTGCCCCTTGTATTTCAGGATTTCTTGGGATTTTGTAATGACTTATCAGAAGACCTAATACTTCTTGAAAAAAAGGTGCCATTAATTCTGGATCAGTATGCAGCATACGTCTTAAAGCTTGGATCGCTAAACTTCTCTTTTGATTATCATTATGGGTTTTGCTAGTAATAATGAATTCGTCTACTATGGCGCCAACCTGAGGATCATGTGTTCTTTTACCTGCTGCTTGCAAAAGCAATTGGCCTTGTTTATAGTCTTGAAACCATTTGAAAAGCAGTTCGTCTTTAATATCTGCTTCTAAATAAGGCCAAAATTCTAAAACATTTTCTGGATCATCTTCTGTAAGCGCTATATGTACAAGCATATCAGGATTAATTTTAGATACTCTAGTACCATTGTTGTACAACTCCCTAACAGTTGGATAGAGTTTTCTTAGGAGATGAAATATTTTTTGACGCACTCGCATTTCGAGTGGGGTTTTCTGACCTCCTTCGTACATGGGATTACTTAAAAAATTAAAAACGCTTATAAACACCTGCTCTACAAGATCCCGATCTTCTATACTTATTGGTCCAGAATCAAATTTTTCAGTAAACCGACAAACCGCATACTCCATCACAAAGAGATCATTATATTTTAAAAACCGCAACAGCACTCGTTCTAAACTTTTTTCTGATAAGCGTCGTCCATTTCTTTCTAAAATTTCAAGAATATCTATGGGTGATATTGTTAATGATTGTTTCTGCTCCCCCAATAAATCATTAACTAGCAGCTGTAATGTTTCCTCTGTAGCATGAAAAAAAAGAATCTTTGTAAAAACTAGATTTTCAAAACTATATACATAGCTATTAATCCAAGATTTTAATGCCACAGCGGCTTCTTCATTTGCCTTTTGTGCCTTTTGTCGCTCTTTCCAAAAAAATGTTCTTCTTGGTTTCACAACAAGGCCCCAAATGTCTTTGTACTTCAAATAAAGACGTGAAAATAATTCTTGAATTTGTATTTCATCTAATCCAAGTGTTCCATTTGAATTTTTTGCCGAATTTCTTGGAGAAACCTTATTAAACCATGCTGCATTAATTAGCTCAGAAGTCTTGATGGTTTGTTCTATAAAGATATCTTTAGTTATTCCAGCACTAGTCTGAAAGGTTAAAACTCTAACTTTTGATTCAGGCTGATTAAGAGCAATAGCCTCAAAATTGAGAAAAGTATTTTTTGGATCTCTAGCAAAATCAAAATAAAAATCAAACGGGGTATTAAAAGCAAGAGGAACGGGTCTTCTCTGATTGTCTGCATACGAAGTTGAAAAAACAAACCCCATCAATAAAATGAGCCTAGCGACTCTAAACAAATCAATTACCCCACACATAACGCTATGCATATCGCCCTTGGTTAGGTGTGTCAAATTTATTTTTTTAACATTTTATGCGGCAGGCTTTCTACGCGAGAAGCCTCTGAAATAATCATATAATTTAGTTTTCGTTGCAGCTCACGAATTGTACTGGCTCCACCATAAGTGAGACCAGAACGAAGTCCACCAACAAAATCAGCAACAATGGCATCTTCGTCTTCCAGATAAGGCACTTCGACTGAAACACCTTCAGCTGTTTTCCATTCAGGCATCACGCCCATAAAATCTTCCTGAGCTTCACGGCTAGCCATGCCTCTGTATTCTTTTACCATAGTGCCATCTGGTTTTTTTATCACTGGACCGGGCGTAGAACGAGAACCTGCAAAAATCCCACCAACCATAACAAAATCTGCGCCAAACGCTAATGCTTTGACAACATCACCTGGCACTCTAATACCACCATCTGCCACAATAGAGCGGTCCACTCTTGCGCACTCTTGAATAGAAGTAACCATGGGCACGCCAAAACCTGTTTTAATTCTTGTACTACAGACAGAGCCACCACCAATGCCCACTCTGATAATATCTGCTCCACAAGATGCTAAATAATCAGCTCCTGCATAAGTTGCTACGTTTCCTGCCATAATACAAGCATCAGGCAGCAAATCTCTTAAACTCTTAAGTGTTTTACCAACATATTTAGCGTGAGCGTGTGCAACATCTATGCAATAATAAGTCGCACCTGCGCTTTTTAAAGCCTCAGCTCTTTCGAAATCTTTTTCCGAACAACCCATAGACACAAAAGTAGGATATTTGCATTTCTTAAATTCTTCTACATTTCTATCGATAGATAAAAAACGGTGCAAAACACCAATGCCCCCTTTACTCCCAATAAAGTTAGCCATTGCGTTTTCAGTAATTGTATCCATATTTGAAGTCATAACAGGCAGACCTAGCTTTAATTTGCCTGTTCTGTCTTGAACAGAGATATCAACTAATCTTCTGGACTCATAATGGTTATAAGAAGGAACTAGCAGCACATCATCAAACGTAATGGCATTTACAGACATATTTATATTCTTTAGCATTATTTTCTGGAAATTTTCAAAAAACTTTAGTAAATGAGATATAAATTCACACATCCCTGCATTGCGTGGTGCCAAACCACTAAAAAGGTTTGGTTTTTGGGGTGGAGGAAAGGCAAGTTGTTAAAATAACTGTCTTTGAAACTGCGGTAAAGATCTGAAAGATCTTAAGTATAAAGATCTGTGTATGTTTCCCGCATATCAATTTAGCCACTATGATTTAATAAAGGAGTAAAACAGATGCCTAATGTTGTTATGAAAGAGTTATTAGAAGCGGGGGTTCATTTCGGTCATCAAACAAAACGCTGGAATCCAAAGATGAAACCCTATGTGTTTGGTGCAAGAAATGGGATTTATATTATTGATCTACAAAAAACAGTATCCCAGGCAAGAGCCGCTGTGCAATTCGCTGTACAAGTAACCTCTGAGGGGAAAAAAGTTCTTTTTGTAGGCACCAAAAAACAAGCAAAAGACGTTGTCGAAGAAGAAGCCAAAAGAGCCAACATGTATTATGTAACAAATAGATGGCTTGGCGGCATGTTAACAAATTATCAAACTGTGCGAGCGTCGATTGATAGACTAAAAAAATTAGAATCACTAAAAGCTGCGCCAGAATGGAATGAAACATCAAAAAAGGAACAATCCCGTTTAGATAGAGAACTTTTCAAGCTTAAAAAATCCCTGGGTGGTATCGAAGACATGAAAAAACTCCCAGCAGCACTGTTCATAATTGATACCGAGAAAGAACATATTGCCATAAAGGAAGCAAAAAAACTTGGTATTCCACTAATTGCAGTAGTGGATACCAACTGTGATCCGTCAGACATTACTTATGTAATTCCAGGAAATGATGACGCAACAAGGAGCGTAAGACTTTTTTCAAAGCTTATAGCTGATAGTTGCATTGAAGGTTTTCAAATTTATCAAGAAAAACTCCGTTCACAAGAACAACTACAGGTTGAACGCGATAAAGAGCAAGAACTTTTTGAGGCAGAAAAGAAAGCTTCTCGTTTTGAGGGCGATATAGATCTGCAGGGCTTGGACGCGGCAGACTTAGAAACTCAAGATTTAGAGCCGACTGAAGAAAATGTTGAGAAAAACAAAAAGTAAATAAGGAGAGAGTTTAAATGGAGATCTCAGCAACACTCGTAAAAGAGCTACGGGAAAAAACCGGAGCTGGCATGATGGATTGCAAGAGAGCACTTTGTGAAACTAACGGAAGTTTTGAGAAGGCTATTGAATATCTTAGGAAAAAAGGTATTTCCTTGGCTGAAAAAAAAGCCGGTAGAGCCACAAAAGAAGGTGGTATTTCGGCTTATATTCACGGCGAAGGGAAAGTGGGAGTGCTAGTTGAAATTAATTGTGAAACAGATTTTGTTGCACGGACAGAGCAATTTAAACAATTTGTAAAAGATATTGCGATGCAAATTGCTGCAGCTAATCCCCAGTGGGTTAGCGCAGAAGACGTATCACCTGAAATCATGGCTAAAGAAAAAGAAATAGCAATAGCTCAGGTGAAAGGCTCTAACAAGCCCATACAGGTTTTAGAAAAAATTGCTGAAGGGAAACTAAACAAATTTTACGATGATCATTGCCTACTGCGGCAATCTTTCATAAAGGATCCTGCCAAAACTGTCGATCAACTCACAAAAGAAACTATCGCACTTTTAGGAGAAAACATTTCTATTCGTCGTTTTACGAGGTATGTTTTAGGTGAAGGGCTATCGAAATGACTTTACAAAAAAGCACAAAACGCAGCGAGCCATATAAACGTGTTCTTTTGAAAATCTCAGGTGAGGCTCTGGCTGGACAACTGGGTTACGGAATTGATAGTGATTATTTAAAAATTATAGCTCAAGAAATCAAAGACATTCATGCACTAGGTATTCAAACCGGAATTGTCTTAGGAGGTGGAAACATCTTTAGAGGCGTCAAGGGTGCGACAAAAGGCATGGATCGAGCAAGTGCAGATTATATGGGTATGCTTGCTACTGTATTAAATTGTCTTGCACTGCAAGATGCTTTGGAACACGAAGACGTACACACACGAGTACAATCTGCAATCGAAATGCAAGAACTAGCCGAACCGTACATCCGAAGGCGAGCCATTAGGCATTTAGAAAAAAACCGTGTTGTTATATTTGGTGCTGGCACTGGAAATCCTTATTTTACAACTGATACGACTGCTGCACTTAGGGCAATGGAAGTTGGTTCAGAAGTAGTTGTGAAAGCTACAAAAGTAGATGGCGTTTTTGATTCGGATCCTGATAAAAATCCAAATGCTAAACTTTATCATGAACTCTCTTATTTGGATGTTCTTAAGAAAAGACTAGAAATCATGGATTCTACTGCAATTTCACTTTGCATGGATAATCAGTTGCCTATTATTGTGTTTAATTTAAATATTCGTGGGGCATTAAAACGAGTGATTTTAGGCGAGGATGTTGGAACACTCGTACATTAAAAACGGGAGGAAAATGTACTATGTCTAAAGACGTCATTGATTTGATGGTTCAGGGGATGGAAAAAAGTTTACAATCTCTAAAAACAGAACTTTCGAAGTTAAGAACAGGTCGGGCTTCGACCGCACTAATGGATCCAATAAAAGTAGATTACTATGGGTCATCAGTTCCTGTAAACCAAGTCGGTAATGTAACTACTCCTGATGCCCGCACTATCCAGATAACTCCGTGGGAAACTCAAATTATAGGTGCTATTGAAAAAGCTATTTTAGCTGCTAATATTGGGTTCACTCCACAAAATGATGGGAAAATAATACGTATTTCGCTTCCACAAATGACAGAAGAACGCAGAAAAGAATTAGTAAAACTAGTAAAAAAAATGGGCGAAGACTCTAAAGTCTCTCTTCGCAATCAGAGACGTGAGGCTAATGAAGAAATCAAAAAAAGAGAAAAAGCCAAACAGTTTTCTGAGGATGATGCCAAGAAAACAATGGATCAAATACAAAAGAAAACTGATGAAAAAGCAGTAGAGGTCGATAAAATAATTGCTGCAAAGGAAAAGGAGATCATGACTGTTTGATACTACATTACCCAAGCATGTTGCTATAATCATGGATGGCAATGGACGTTGGGCGCAGGCGAGAGGTTATCCGCGAGTATTTGGACATATTCGCGGTGCGACACGAGTAAGACCGATTGTAAGAGAAGCGGATAGTCTTGGCATCAAAGCGTTAACGCTTTATGCATTTTCTACTGAAAATTGGCTGAGGTCCGAAAGTGAACTCAGTATTTTATGGAAGTTATTAAAAAAATATTTTCAAAAAGAATTAAATGAGCTGAAACAAAAAAATATCCGCTTAAATATTATTGGAGAATTAGAGAGGCTCCCTCTGGCCATACAAGAAACTGTAAATCCTATGCTAAACGAACTCGCAGGAAATACGGGATTGCAATTTAATTTGGCTATTTCTTATGGCTCAAGGCGCGAAATATCCCAAGCGGCATCATATTTTGCAAAAGATTGCTTAACTGGCATTCATCAACCACTAGATATGAATGAAGAGCTTTTTCAGAAATACTTAACAACTAACAAGTTAAAAGAGCTCTCTGATGTGGATCTGGTTATTCGTACAAGTGGTGAAAAAAGAGTAAGTAATTTTCTGCTTTGGCAATCTGCCTATGCAGAGTATGTATTTACAGATACTTATTGGCCTGATTATACACCAAAACATTTTAGAGAAGCTCTTTTTGAGTATTCACAAAGAGAAAGACGTTATGGTAAAGTAAAAGTTTATAACAATGAACTCAACACACTCTGAACTAAAAAAACGAATTTTTACTGGTATTTTAGGTGGTGCACTAGTATTAGCCATACTTTTTTTTGGAGAAACCATAGGAGTAACTGTTTTGGGTTTTATTATTTCTTTAGGAATGCTCCAGGAATTTATAGAAATTACGTTTCAATTACACGATAAAAAAGAAAAAAAGCTCTTACTTTTTGGATTGCTTTGGCTCATCGTATTTACAAATTATTGGATTCCGCGCATAGAGTATGTTCTTTTGCTTTTTTATTTTTTTATTTTATTTGGTTATTTTTTATTTACCGCTGACGATCATGAAAGTGAACAAAGCTTAAAAATACACAAATATGGAAAAAGAAGACTCTGGCCCAAAATTAGTCCTAACAAAACCATTGAGGGTGCCCTAGCAGGACTAGGATCCGGTATTATATTGGCTATATTTTATAAATTTATATTTTTTAGAGACATGAGTTATTTTTCCGTCTTTTTCACTCCACTTTTAGTTGGAGCACTTGCACAAATGGGAGATCTCTGCGAAAGTTTCTTTAAGAGAGCTTATCAGAAAAAGGACTCTGGCGAAATTTTACCAGGGCATGGTGGTTTTTTGGATCGTTTTGATGGAGTTATTTTTAGTGCTCCACTGATGTATGCGTGCATTAGGCTTTTTTCATAGGAGATATTGATGTTATCACTTCTTGGTTTTTTAGTCATACTTTGTCCTCTAGTTATAGTACATGAGTTTGGTCATTATTTGTTTGCAAGGCTTTTGAATGTAAAGGCTGAAGTTTTTTCGATTTTCTTTGGCCCAAGTATTTGGAAAAAGAAATGGGGAGAAACGGAGTGGCGAATTGCTACAATCCCACTAGGCGGATACGTTAAGTTTTTAGGAGAAGATCCAGAAGCCCAGCTCTCTCCAGAGGAGCAAAAAAGAGCTCTGAATAAGCAAGTGCCCTGGAAACGCTTTTGTATTATTTTTGGTGGACCACTTTTTAATATTCTCTTTGCCATCCTTGTATTCATGGTGATTTTAGTTATTGGTGAACCACAGATAGCTAGTGTAATTGGCAGAGTGGTTAAGAGTTCTTACGCTGAAAAAGCAGGTCTGCGCAGTGGTGATCAGATTTTAAGCATTAATGGCAAATCTATACGCAGGTATGATGAAGTTTTGTTAGCTGTTAACGAGAGTCCAAACCTGCCTTTAAATTTAAAAATTAAAAGAAAATCTCAGGCAAGCATTACCGATTTGATAGTCACTCCAACACCACAAAAGGGTTTTAGCGTGTATGGCGAAGCAACAGATGTGGGTGAAATTCAGGGCATGATTCCTTCAGCACGTTCTACACAATTTGGAGTATCAGATCCTGGTTCATTGGCAAGTAAAGCAGGAGTACAAACCGGAGACAAGATTTTAGCTTTCAATGGCTCTCCTGTTAGTACATGGGAAGAAATTCTTGATAACTATGCAGCACTTTCTGCTGAAACTTCGTTTACTTTGAAAATTGAATTTCAAAAAAAATCAGAGCAAAGAGCACTTGGCTTTACAAAGCCAATACAAAGCCAAGGGTTTGAACAGGATTTGGGTTTTTATTCAACAGAACTTTTTGTAGAAAAAGTAATTTCTAAATCTCCTGCCGAACACGCTGGCATTTGTGAAAAAGACGGGAAAGTATTGGTAGAGTGGGAAAGATCCGGAAAGAAAATGTCAGCTCTTATCTCTCCTACGGCAACAAGCGGCAGAGATGCATTGTTGAGAAAGACCACGCAGTACACCATTGGAGTGATACCAATGTTTTTTTGGGCTGAGCCGGTTACTGTGATTGAGCGAGTTTTGAATCCATTTTTACTACTTTATAAGGGAGCTGAAAGAACAATCGTATTTTCGTGGAGAAACTTGGTGTCTATTCGGAAAATGATGACAGGAGATGTTTCTATTACTACTTTGGGTGGTCCCATTCTGATTGGTAAAATTGCTGGCGAGTCTTTATCGAGGGGTCTTATTGCTTTTTTAACAACGATGGCTATTTTATCTGTGGGACTTGGGATTTTAAATGTTTTGCCAATTCCAGTTTTAGATGGGGGGCATCTTTTATTACTTGCTATTGAATCAATCCGCAAAAAACCCCTTACTATACGACAAACTGAAATTATTCAGCAAATTGGCTTATCTATTATACTGCTTCTTATGGTGGTAGTAATAAAAAATGATTTAACAAGACTGCCATTTTTTGATTGAAACAATAAATTGCGGGAGACATGCCATCCATCACTGAACTTCTAATAGAAAATTTTCTATAGTCATGCCTGTTCTGTTCTGGGTTTTGAATTCCGTTTGGTTAATAATTTTAAGATGACCCTTTGGAAAACTTTTATAAAACCAACTGAAATCAAGAGGTGACACTTTGCCTCTCTTTACTTCAATAAAATGAGATTCGTCCAAAACAAAATCAATTTCGTTTTGATTGCTCAGCCAATACAAAAGTTGTTCTGGCATTTCCTCACCTTTTTTAGCTCTTCTTCTCCAAAGTTCTTGTGCAACAAGCCACTCCAGCCAAACTCCTTGTTCTTCAGGCATTCTATTCTTAAAATCCTTAATACTTCTTATTTTAGAAGGATGAAAAGAAGTAGCCACTAAAAGATTGATAAAATTTATTTTATAAGGTTTTCTCCTAACGATAATCTTTTTGTCCAAATCCCAGGCATAAGTAGGGGCAATGCATAACAAATCAGTCAAAAACCCTACATAACCTTCTGCAACGGTGTTATTTGCAAGCCCTGCATCGCGCGCAAGCTTGCTTTGTCCAATCGGCAATCCTCCCAAACGAAACAGGACTTCAGTCACAGACAACAGTGATGCCCGGTCTCTTTTGGCTAAGGCACATTCGCCAAAGACCCAATCTTTGATTAGGGTGATGACGTATTCTGGAATTCTTCCGTTTCTTGCCAATTCAGAACAGGCAATGGGGGAGCCCCCGGCAATCAGATAGGATAAAAATGTATCGTTTTTGAGATGGCTTCCGCACACTCTTTTAAATTCACGGTATGAAATCGGAAGAAACAGATAAGAGCTTCTATCGAGTCTCCCTTTTCTGCCAGGTAATCTTTCACCCCCCCTTCTGAGATCAGTTGCCTTTGACCCTGTAGATATGATGAGGACATCTTGTACGAGACCTCTGTCTGCAAGACGCTTGATTGCTCTTTCCCACTCGTGAATCGCCGTGATTTCGTCGATATAAATATATTTTATTGTCTTCTCTGGTTTAAAAAGATGGATGGTCTCTTCCAGTTTGATTTTTAATTCATTTGAATCCTTTAGATCGTCGCCATTTAAATAAAAAGTACTGCCTGGTCCGTGTTTTTTAAAACTATTCAAAACATTGCTTTCAAGCCATGTGCTTTTTCCGCTTTGGCGGGCACCTCGAATTGAGATAAACCCGGGCTCTTCCGGTATTTTCTCTAATCCAAAATCAGTTTTAAAAGAAAACTCTGATTTTCTCATTTTTTCAAAGCTTGGAAATAACCTTCTTTCATCAAAATCACCCGTTAAAAGCCCCTGGTTAATTTCATCAACGTTCATAACGTTAGTATATCCAACGTCCTGGGCGTTGAGCAATAAAAAAATAAGTTTAGAACTTCCGACTTTTAAGGTATAGAATTAAGTGCCACGGAAACCCCTGTATATCCTTACCATGCACCTAAAATCCTCACCAATAGCTCTCAATACTTATAAAGTGCAAGCCTAATAATAACAGAGCATATTTTTAAACGACTCGTTCTTAAAAAACATAACAGTAAACTGATTACCATATAAAATAAATACTTCTCCTTGTTCCCGAAGATCTACTGCTTCTTTTTCTGTTGCACAATCCTGTTCATTAAGTATAATACCTATATAATAAATAGGTTTTATACTATGAAAAAAAGACAGTCAACTCATAAAATTAATCGAAAGCTTTTTCTAATGGCAGACACTCAAATGGGTTATTTTACAGCAAAACAGGCGGTAAAAGCAGGAATTCCAGATAGCAATCATGGTTACTATGTGAATGCAGGACAGTGGGAAAAAGAAATGCGCGGAATCTATCGTTTAACAAATTATCCCATTTCAGATCAAGAAGAACTCATGATCTGGTACCTTTGGTCACAGGGTAGAGACGGCACTCCAAAGGGGACTCTGTCCCATG
>JACQAU010000041.1 GCA_016194835.1 Deltaproteobacteria bacterium | reverse complement strand
CAACAAATAAATCCACTGCATCTTGTTCTAAACGTTTTTTTTCTGCCAATGCTTCTTGTTTTAATGCACTCAGAAGCGGATAAGAAGTGGCTTTATCAATTAAATTTAAATAAAAATAAGCATGTCTATAATCTTGTTGCAATCGCGAAATCCTGGCATAAGCCAAAAGCACATATAGATGATAATACCAGTTATGTTCCGCCAGAAAACTAGTATGAGATTTTTGATAAAAACCAAGTGCTTCTTCATATTTTTTTGTCTTTTCAAAAAGATACCCTTGAAACAAATATAAAAATCCATTCACAGTGCGTAAATTTTTTTGCTCATAGCGATGCAAAAGCACTTTTAAAAGCCAATCGGCACGTCTAATAAAGCCTCTCTCCAGTAAACTAGTAGCAATATAGGCCTTACAATAATAAGACATTGGATGAACCATAGTAGGAAAACGTTGAGTCCAGTCATCTAATTCTTTTTCGTATTCTTTAATAAGAGTTTCATCACATGCTTCACCTGCAAGACGCAAGAGCTGGCTTAGAGCCTCCATAACTGCACTAACTTCACCCAAGTCTTTCGCTCGTTTTAAGACTTTTAAGAAAATTTCTTGAGCCTTTTCTAATTCACATTTTTCTGAAAGCAAATAGCCCAACTGCAGAAGTTCGTGCATTTCAGAAAAAGAACTGTTTTCTGTGCTTAATGAAAGTTTAAAGTTTATATTTTTTTCTAAATGCATAAAATGAACTTCTTTTTGTAAAATAAAACCTATCTGTGTTATGTTAATCTATGAAAACAAACAGTCAATATGGAACTTTACTGCCATCAGTGGGGAAAGCCAAATAATAACAAAAGAATTTTGTTCCTCCATGGTCTAGGAGGAACAGGGGCCGTATGGCGCCCAATTGCCCAATCTTTAGAAAATGACTATAGAATTCTAGCACCCGATCAAAGAGGACACGGAAAAAGCCAGATTATACATATTCCAGGTGGACGCATAAAACCAAATTACTCTCCTTTGGATTATGGCAGCGATCTTGTTAACACATTAGAAAAACATCAGTTTTATCCAACGTATGTGATCGGACACTCCATGGGCGTAAGATCTGCTTGTGCACTGGCTCATATAAAACCTGATTGGATTGATGGAATTATTTTGATTGATCTAAGTCTATCACTCAGCAAAGAAAAAACTTTAGAAAGTTCTTTAGTTCAGTTTTTAACACAACTCCCCATGCAGTTTCGCACAAGAAAAGAAGCTAAAACTTATTTAGAAACAAATAGTCCGGACCCATCAGTTAAACAATACCTATTGGCGGTTTCTATAACAAACGACGCTGGACAAATTACATTCCCATTTGATAAACAAGCCGTAATTCAAACACTTAATGCGGTACGACAATATACGGTTTCAACATGGCCCGCACAGGTGGTGGAAGAATTAGGAAAAAAAAATAAACCGATTATGATTTTACGCGGCGCACACAGTGGCGTTTTTACATCTGCTATGTTTCAACATGACAAAGAGTATTTCAAACGCTACTCTTCTATTCACTTTAAAGAATTTCAGGATACCGGGCATGGACTCCCGTTTGAAAAACGATTAGAATTTCTGGAGGTCATAAAGAAATTTATGAAAGAGAACGTATGAATTTTGAAGAAACTCCCATTCAAAAAGACCTAAGAGAACTTACTAAGCGTTTTGCCGAAAAAGAACTAGCCCCAATTATTGCAACAGACGAAAAGACAGAAACTTTCCGCCCTGAATTGATCCTCAAACTTGGCGCACTAGGACTATGCGGTATTCCGATACCTGAAAAATACAATGGCGCAGGACTTGGTTATTCTGAATATGCTGTAGTAATCGAAGAACTAGCCGCTATTAACACGGGTTATGCAATTAGCCTCGCTGTAACAGGATTACCACAAGTGATTTTAAACACTTGGGGGAACAACATTCAAAAACAAAAATACATCCCACCTTTAGCTACCGGAAAGGCAATAGGAGCATTTAGTTTAACCGAAACCTTAGCCGGCTCAGATGCGGCAAACCTAAGATCGACTGCTGTATTAAAAAATGACTCCTATATCATCAATGGCACAAAGCTTTTTACAACTCAGGCAGACATAGCAGATACGATTATTCTCATGGCGCGCACTGGCAGAGCAGGTCCAAATGGAATTTCAGCTTTTATTGTAGAAAAAAAAACAAGCGGACTTACTTTTGGAAAACGTGAAAGGAAAATGGGTTGCCACACTTCTCACACCGTTGAACTAGTTTTACAAGATCTAAAAATACCCAAAGAAAATCTAATTGGTAAAGAAGGCGAAGGCTTTAAAATAGCAATGCAAGCTTTAGATAGCGGAAGAATTACCATAGGGGCGGGAGCAATTGGAATTGCAAAAGCTGCATTAAAAATTGCAATACATCACGCCAAACAAAGAGAACAGTTTGGTAAAAAAATTGCTGAATTCGAAGGAGTATCATTTATGCTGGCCGACATGGCAACCGAACTCAAAGCGGCTAGTCTTTTGATCAAACAAGCAGCATGGCTCAAAGATGAAGGGAAACCGTTTACAACAGAAGCCGCAATGGCAAAGCTTTTTTCTACCGATATGGCAATGAAAGTCACAACTCAAGCAGTTCAAATTTTAGGTGGCTCTGGATATACGCAGGATTTTCCACTTGAACGCTACATGCGCGAAGCCAAAGTCATGCAAATTGTCGAAGGTACAAATCAAATACAAAGAATGATCATAGGGAGAAACTTATGCGCATAAGTGCAACACGCCTTGGCTTGTCTTCTGTAACGCTGGACTGGTCTCACCTGCCTCCAGTGATAAATTTAGACAATGAAAAAATCTGTAAAACCTGGGAAAAACTAAAAAGCATTTTTAAAGGTGACCAAGTGGGTTTTTTTTATTCACCTATAAATAACGAAATCTCACAACTAAAAGAATCAGAAAATCTAGTAAAGCAAATTTTATCCAGAGATCAATTTACTGACTGTCTTTTTTTAGGAATTGGGGGCAGTGCGCTGGGCCCAATTAGTATTTTATCTGCACTTGATAAAGGCCAGCAAAAAATAAAATTTCATTTTCTAGAAAATCCAGATCCTTTGGACTGGAAATTTACTCTAAATGGTCTTAAGCCAGAAACCACTTTAGTTTGCGTAGTTGCCAAATCAGGCACCACATATGAAACCATATCTCAGTTTCTATTGGCACTTGATTGGCTGGGTAAAAACCGTTTTCAATCACACATAGTAGCCATTACAGATCCAGAAAAAGGAGATTTAAGAAAATTTGCACGGCAATTTAAAATACCTACCTTAAACATTCACCCTGCTATTGGTGGGC
>JACQAU010000040.1 GCA_016194835.1 Deltaproteobacteria bacterium | reverse complement strand
TTTGACTGTAGAAGGGAAAAAACTAGACTCAAAACTCATTAGAACAATAGAAGATTATTATAAAAAAATAAGTCTTTTATGAATAGTAATATAACATCTCAAGAACAATTAGTTCTTTCTGTAGCTATTCCACGGGCAGTCAATCATTTGTTTGATTATAAAGTTCCTGACCAATTAGTCAGCAAAATTCAAGCCGGCAGCATAGTCAGAGTTCCATTTGGCAAAACCCAAACTCATGCTTTTGTAATCGAAAAACCTAAAAGCATAAAAAACCTCGAAAAAGAATATTCTCAAATTGCTCTAAAAGAAATTTTAGAAGTAATTCCAGAAATGATCATTCCACAGGATGTTTTAAAGCTTTGCCAATGGGCAGAAGAATATTATTTCATGCCTTTAGGGGAGATTTTAAACACAGCTTTTCCAGCACTTTTATTGAAAGAAAAAAAAATTAAAAAAGCAAATAAACAAATTATAGAAAATGACAATACAAGCAAAATTTTCGAACTGACTTCCGAACAAAAACTAGCAGTAGACATTATAGAGAAACTAAGAGTGTCTCAAACGACTGAGCAATCTCAACCCAAAGTGTCTTTGTTACACGGAGTAACTGGAAGTGGAAAAACAGAAGTTTATATTGAGCTTGCCAGAAATACTTTGAAAGACGGAAAAAATGTTCTCGTATTAGTGCCTGAGATTGCTTTAACAAGTCAACTCCACAATCGCTTTCAAAGTCAACTCAAAGAGCCTGTTGGACTATGGCATTCTGCTATGCCAGATGGAAAAAAATATTTTCAGACCAAAGAACTGATAGCTGGTAAGCTCCGTGTTTTAATCGGTGCCCGCTCTGCTGTTTTTGCTCCTATTAAAAATCTGGGACTTATTGTTATTGATGAAGAGCATGATTCTTCCTATAAACAAGAAGATCGATTTAAATACCATGCACGTGACTTGGCAATTGTAAGAGCAAAATTTACTAAGGCTACAGTAATACTAGGTTCTGCTACGCCAAGCTTAGAAAGCCAACAGCGGGTGAAAGAAAAAAAGTACACACACGTTTTTTTAAAACACAGAGTGGCTGGCGGTACTTTGCCTAAGATTGAAATTATTCAGTTAAAACCAGAAAATAGAGTCCAAGACATCCAAGCACCTTTGGATAACAAAACGCTACAAACTATTCGAGAAACCATCTTGAAAAAAGAACAAGTAATAATTTATCTCAACCGTAGAGGCTTTGCTGCGTGTCTAATATGCCAAGACTGCGGAGAAGTGCCGCAGTGCAAAAATTGTTCGCTTTCTTTGACGTATCACAAAAAGCAAAACAAACTCAGGTGTCACGTTTGTGGCTATTTTGTCGTCACGCCTCTTTTTTGTGCAAAATGTCAAAGTATTAATTTAGATTTACTAGGCGCAGGAACTGAAAGCCTAGAAACAGAACTTCCCACTCTCATCCCGGAAGCAAAAATTTTGAGGTTGGATAGGGATCAGGTGACAAGTCATAGCCGTTTAGAAAAAATTTTAAACCAGTTTCGAAATGGTGAGGCCAATGTTCTACTTGGCACTCAAATGCTAGTGAAAGGTCATGACTTTCCTAATGTGACCTTAGTAACAGTCATTTTAGCTGATGCTTTATTTCGTTTTCCTGATTTTAGGGCTGAAGAACGTGCCAGGCAGATTTTAACACAAATTTCTGGTCGCGCCGGGAGAGGAGAGCTGCCAGGCAAGGTGATAATACAAACTTACCAGGAAAATCACCCCCTTTTTGAGGTTTTAAAAGGCAATGCTAAAGAAACTGATTTTTTAGAAAGGGAAAACTTAGTCAGAAAAGAACTTTCGTACCCTCCATTTGGCAGGATGGCAAAACTAAGACTCACCGGTAAAAACCAAGATGCCGTCAAAAGACAATCTGAAGAACTTGCGCTTTTTGTACAAAATACTTCGAAAAATAAGCAGGTCATTTCCTTGGGTCCTAGTCAGGCTTATTTGGAAAAAATGAAGGGGCAATATCGTTGGGATTTAATATTAAAAACCTCATATATTCAAGATTTAAGGTTTGTCGTAGAAAGATCCATTGAATTTTGTAAAACTAACCGATGGCATTTTTCTGTAGACATTGATCCATATGGATTATGATAATAGACCTAGTGCTTTGATAAGTAAATTTTTACTATTTTAAAAATAATTTCCATAACCGGGCGCCATCCTGGCTCTCTTGGAACCCCTTGCGCATCCTGCACGAATCGCATCCAGCTCCCCAAAGGCCGGTTCTGGAAATTATTTTTAAAATAGTAAAAATTTACTTATCAAACCACTAGGGGGTACTATGGTAGACGTAAAGGAAGTAAAGGAATCCAAACGACCACGCTCTAAAATTCAAGCTTCTTTAGACAAAGCAAGAGAAGATCAACGCCTAGATATTTTCAGAAAGAGAGTTGATCACGTCAAGCAGGGTTTAAGTGCTTTCGATAATAATCGTCATTCTGATGCGATTAAATTTTTTACGACCTACTTGAGAATCATTGAAGACTGGAAAGATGTTTCTCCCAGCGGCTTGTCACCGAGTCGTTTTGATCACAAAAAAGAAGTAGCTGAAGTTTTGCTCATTAATGCAGTGTATTGGACATTGG
>JACQAU010000059.1 GCA_016194835.1 Deltaproteobacteria bacterium | reverse complement strand
TTTTGACTTTATTAACGCATGGAACTTTTTTAAGCCCAAGAAATCTTACAAATTTGACAAGACAGGTTGCTATTAATGGGATTTTAGCGGTGGGCATGACTTATGTAATTCTTATTGGTGGGATTGATTTGTCTGTTGGCTCAGTCGTGGCATTAGCAGGTGTAGTGGCTGGTATTTTGCAAGTAAATTTAGGACTTTCTCTTTGGCCCCCGGAGCAGGCATGGTTAGCTACGGCTTATTCACTTTTAGCTGCTGTTTTTGTTGGACTTTGTTGTGGTATTTTTAATGGCTGGCTAATAATGCGTTTCCAGATTGCTCCGTTCATTATTACTTTGGGCATGATGGTTATTGCAAGGGGCCTGGCACTAATTTTGGCCAAAGGAGCCGCGATTTCTCCACTGAGTGAAAGTTTCAATGAATTAGGCCAAGGATATATTGCACGAGACTACACAATGCTACTTTTATTGGGCACAGCTTTTATTTTATTTATTTTTCAGATTTTAAGAAATTTGAAATCACAAATTATTATGACCCTGTGCTTGACTGGTTTTATTTTGTGGATGTTTTTGAGTTACAGGGGGATTCCTATCCCAGTTCTTATTTTTGGAGTTATTGGCATAGTGGGTTCTATATTGCTGCAACACACCCGTTTGGGACGATTTGTTTTTGCTCTGGGGGGAAATGCAGAAGCCGCGTGGCTTTCTGGAGTTCCAATACAAAAAATTACACTTGGAGTGTATACTGTTCTGGGAGCTTTAGCTGGGCTTTCTGGGGCTATTTTGACAGCGCGTTTGAACGGCGCATTACCAACGGCTGGCGAACTGTTTGAGTTAGATGCAATAGCCGCGGTGGTGATTGGGGGAACTAGTTTAAAAGGTGGAGTGGGATCTATACGAGGATCTATTTTAGGTGCTTTTTTTATTGGAATTTTAAATAACGGCATGAGCCTTTTAGATGTTACAGAATTTTATCAAAAAGTAATCAAAGGATTTATTATTATTCTTGCAGTTTGGTTAGACACTAGACAGCAGAGGAGTGTTTCTTTTGTGATAGCCGAAAAATTTCCTTGCGATGTCGCCATTTCCAGTAGTCCCAAAGTATGATCAAAAGTCCAATAGCTTCGCAACTTAATATGTAAGAATCAGCGTAGGATGCCAAATGTCTCCATTTGTCTCCATGTGGCATTATAGGAAACTGAAAACCATATGCCGGGAAAAAAAGCGCAAATTTAGCTGACACAGGAGAGCTATCGTTAAATCTATCTATCCAGTTGTCCAATACTAAATGTGTCATATGTCCCATAGCAATAGCAGTAAGTATTTTAGATTTGTTTAAAATAGCTAAAAATACAATTAGCAATAAAAGTAATCCAGTATGTCCAAAAGTTCTTGTTCCACTTATTAGTCCAAATTCAGCGCCCCACTTGCCAGTAAAAAAAACAGGTATGTAGTAAAGGGGTTTGTCGATTATATCTGGTAAAAAAATACCAAATATGATCCAGCTTTTTGAAAGCCCTTTTGAGAAAGGGCCGAGTAGCTTTGTTCCTATTCCGATATGTGCAAGTGCAAGCGTATTTTATCCCCCCGCTTTGTGCAGTTAAATCCTTACAATAATTTTACCAAAAAAATTTCTGGATTCTAACTTAAAAATAGCATTTTTGTATTTGGACATCTTAAACACAGAGTCAATAACGGCTTTTAATTTTTTTTGTTCAATCAAATCAATGATTTGATTCAGACTGTCCTTGCTTCCCATAGTAGTTCCAAAGAGAGAGATGTTTTTAAAAAACAAAGGTTTTAGGTCTATCTCTATTTTTGAGTTAGTAGTGGCTCCACAAAAGGCAGCTCTCCCTCCCCAATCTAGACACTTTAGAGTTTCCTGAAATGTTTTCCCTCCAATATGATCTAAAGCTATGTCTACCCCCTTTTTCCCTAAAGATAATGAGATTTTTTTTACTTCTTCACGGAAAGATTGTTTTTTGTAATTAATAACAAAATCAGCTCCAAGGTTTTTGGCTTTCTCTATTTTTGCTTCGTCACCAACTGTGGTAATAACGTTGCCACCTAAATGTTTTGCTATTTGAATAGCCGCTACAGAAACCCCACTAGCTCCTGCCTGAATTAAAACAAGTTCTCCTGGTTTGAGTTTTGTTTTATTATAGAGCATGTTCCATGCTGTAATGAATGTTATGGGAATTGCTGCGCCTTCCTCAAAAGAAATATTTTTAGGACAAGGGATGATATTACTGATTGGAACAATAATAAATTCAGCGCAGCCGCCGTTTTTAGTTTCTCCAATAAGTCCAAATTGAGAACAACATGTTTCATTTGAGTTCAAACACGCCTGGCATATGCCACAGGAAAGAATTGGATTAATGATTACTGAAGAATCTATTGTGAGACCTGTTTGTTTTGCTTTTTCTTCAGAGCCTGAGCCAAATTGATCAATAACGCCTGTGACGTCACATCCTGGGATTAATGGAAGAGGAAAAGTATGCCCTGTGACTCCATTTCTTACCCAAATATCCATGTGATTTACGCCTATGGCTTGAACTCTAACTCTGACTTGTAAGGGACCAGGAATGGGAGTGGGTATTTCTTTAAATGATAAAACCTCGGGCCCACCATGTTTTTCGACTAACCATGCCTTCATACGCTACCGTTTAAAAATCTTTTAACATTTTTGACGATTTCAGAAGCAGAGAATCCATGCTTACTAAATAATTCAGCAGGTGTTCCGCTTTCCCCAAATGTGTCTTGTACGCCAAGTTTAAGCAATGGAGGGTGTTTGTTTAATTTAGCAAACGCTTCAGCTACACATGTTCCTAATCCACCAACTACTGTGTGATCTTCGATGGTCACGACAAGTTCAAAAAGATGACAGATGCTATGTAAACTTTTCTCATCAAAAGGTTTCAGTGCGTGTGCAGACCACACACATGTTGAAATGCCTTGCTTAGAAAGCATTTCGGCTCCACCCACGGCTTCAGATACTCCAGCCCCTGTGCCAAGCAAGAGCGCTTTGGGATTTTTGTTTTCCAGTATTGATAAAAGTTTGCATGGTTCAAAAACTTTTCCTTCGGGATACAAATCAGGCAGTGTTTGTCTTGTTAGCCTTAGATAAGCTGGGCCTTTCCACTCTTCTACTAAAAATTTGACAATAAGTTCTGTTTCTTTTGAGTCCATGGGCTGAAAGACGCCCATGGTTGGCAAGGCTCTCATAAGAGAGACGTCTTCTAATCCCATTTGAGAATGGCCATCTTCTCCAATACCCAAGCCCGCATGGGTGCCCACTAAACGAATATTTGCTTGAGCATAGACCGCACTAATTCTGATCGTGTCGTACCTGCCGGTTAAAAAACATCCGAAGCTACATAAAAACGGCAATTTACCTGCAAATGCGAGACCGGCAGCAGTTCCTATCATGTTTGCTTCCGCAATGCCCATTTCAAAAAAACGATCCGGAAATTTTTTTGCAAAAATATCTGATTTTGTGGACTTAGATAAGTCAGCGTCTAGTATAACGATTTCTGGATATTTTTCGCCTAATCGGGCTATAGCTTCACCAAAAGCTTGTCGTGTGGCTTTAGCCATTTTTTTCAATCTCCTCAACTGCTTTTCTAGCCACTTCTTTTGTGGGGGCAATCCCGTGCCAGTCTATTTGATTTTCCATAAAAGAAACTCCCTTTCCTTTTATTGTTCTTGCAACAATAAGAATGGGTTTTGTGCCGCCATTTTCTTTTAATTGTCGTGCGTCTTGAAAGGCCTTGATAATTTTTTCAAAATCATGTCCCGGAATATCTAAGACATGCCATCCAAAAGAACGCCATTTGTCTGTTATGGGCTCAATTGGCATAACGTCACTGACATACCCGTCAATTTGACCGTTATTATTGTCCAAAATAACACAAAGATTAGAGAGTTTAAATTTAGGAGCAGAAAGCGCAGTTTCCCAGATTTGTCCCTCTTGTGATTCTCCGTCCCCAATCAAACAAAATACAGAATCTGGTTTTTTGTCAATTTTAAAGCCAAGTGCAATTCCTTGTGCAACCGAGAGTCCTTGTCCCATGGATCCGGTAGAAGCACCAAGAACAGGCAAACGGACTCGGTCTGGGTGTCCCTGAAGGCGACTATTGATCTTTCTTAAGGTTTTTAGTTCTTCCTTGGCGAGTAGGCCCATTTTTGAAAGCACCGCATAAAGTGCTGGTACTGCGTGTCCTTTGGATAAAATAAATCGGTCCTTTTCTTTCATTTCGTTTAACCAAAGTACACTTAAAATATCTATACATGAGAGGCTACCTCCTGGATGACCAGAGCCCGCTTCTGTGATCATTTCTATGATCCATGTTCTTAGTTCTTTGGTTATATTTCTAAGTTCCTGAGGCGTATACATTAGTTTTAGACCATACCATTAGATTTCGTTGACGTCATAACCATTCTTGTTACATTAGTATCATTATGTATAAAAAGTGGTGGATACTAGCTGCGGTTGCTTGCGGTACTTTCATGGCAACATTGGATTCTAGTATTGTTAATATAGCTCTTCCCACCTTAACCAAAGCACTTACAGCGGAACTTTATCAAATCAAATGGGTTATTGTTATTTATCTACTCGTAATAACATGTTTGCTTTTACCGCTGGGAAGGGTTTCGGATCAATATGGTAGAAAAAAAACCCTATTATTAGGCTTTTCTATTTTTACGATGGGTTCCATGCTGTGTGGTTTTTCTTTCAATTTACTAACACTACTTGGGTCCAGAATGGTTCAGGCTATTGGGGCAGCCATGTTAATGGCAAATGGCCCTGCAGTGATTACCCATAGTTTTCTGAGTGGAGAGCGTGGAAAAGCACTGGGTACATTGGCTATGGTGGTAAGTGCTGGATTAATTTCTGGGCCAAGTATTGGTGGTTTATTAATTACTACTTTTGGTTGGCCAAGTATATTTTTTGTTAATATACCCTTTGGTGTTTTTGGAATTATTTTGGTTCACAGATATTTGCATTGTTTCTGTATTGATGCCGTTTTATTTAGAGCAGGTTCATCATTTTGCTCCAGATAAGGCGGGTCTTTTTATGACTGCAATTCCCCTAACTATTTTTATTGTGGCACCAATTAGCGGGAGATTGTCAGATCGTTTTGGCGGACAGGAGCTGAGTTTTATTGGAGCCATGGTTGGAGCCATTGGGTTATTTGCGATGGCCGGAGCTCTTGGACTTGGTATTTTCGAGGAGTCATCACCTGCTGCGATAGTTTTAGCGCTTAGCTCTATTGGGTTAGCTACAGGGCTTTTTCAGTCTCCAAATAATAATGCTATTTTAAGTGCTGTTCCGAATCATAAGCTTGGGGTGGCTTCTGCACTTTTAGCAATGATACGAAATCTTGGGTTTGGCACCGGTACAACTTTAGCAACAGGTTTTTTTGCTTGGAGACAAAATGTGACAGGAAATTTTGTTCAATCTTTGCATTTTGCATTTTGGGCAGCTGGTTTTTTTGCAGTAGGTGCCATGTTTGCTTCTTTGGGCAGAAAAAGAGGCATAGAAAGAGGGGTGGAAAGAGGACATGTTATGTCTGACGATTCAGAGCAAAACATTCATATGGACCATGTAGTAACTCCAAAGAAAGAAGGTTTATAAAAAATTATGGTTTGGAAACCAAGAGAAAAAGAATTAACTCACGAAGAAGCGGTTGCAGCGGCCAAAAAAGAATTGGCCCCGTTTTGGTTTGGATCTCAGCCTGTTTTTGCAGCATTTTTAGCAAACGGTCTTGTAAGTGTGCATCCATTAACCTTGGATTTTCAAGATTTTACGTGGGTTGTTTTTTATATTGATCCCACAGTGTTTGCCGGAAAAATGGCTTTAAACATAGCTCGTGAATTTTTCAAGCGTTATTCGGATTTAAACATAAAGGTGGTTGCCGTTTTAAAACCAAGTTATTCATATTTTAAGGATCTTAATGCTATTAATCTTTTTATTCATACTAATGAGATCGAATTTCCCATAGTTTTAGATGTTGACACGCTTTTGTCTCAAGCTTTTAGAGTGCAAAATACACCCAAACTCATTGTTTTGGGTGGAGGAAAAATAGTTTTCGAAAAATCAGGATCTGATTGGTTTGATAGTGCGGAGTTAGAGTTGCAAAAATATTTGAGAAGTAAAGAGATAGGACTTCCTCTTTTGCCATTATACAAGCCTCAGTTTCATTGGAATTGTGATATTGCTCAAATTGACTTTTCGTTACCACAAAGTAAAGACACACCGTATAGTCTAGGTGGCACGTGGACCAAAGAGGGAGATAAAATAGTCACAAAGGATGTAAATGCAAAAGTTCAATTTAATAGTCCTGCTACTTGTGTGTCTGTGATCGCACAGTCTGTCTTAAAATCTCGCGAATCAACTAAAATTATTGTCGAAGTGGAAGGCATTCCGGTAGCCGATGTATTTTCGGGAGCACATTTGTCTTATGACGACGAAGGGCAATCTTATATTCGCGTTGAAGAGGCCCTGTTATACGTGGCTTTGATGAATTTACCTAAAAATAATAGAGAAATTACATTAAGATTCCCACTTGCGGATCGTATAGGCGTGGTTTTGTATGGTATTAGGTTTAGCGAATGAACTATGTTACCTCTTATATTGGTTTTAGGAAGCCATATTTTTTAAAGTCAGCATCTCTTGTGTATATTTTTTTTACCCCGTGCGTTTTGAAACACAACGCAATACGGGCATCAAAAATTTCGTTTCCTCTGATTCCTGGGATGTCTTTTTCCATTTCTACTAATTTTTTCCACCAATCTGTGGATCCGTCAAGAATCTGAAGTTTATAATAATCCAGTATCTGATCTAACACAATGACGGCTCGACCATACAGTCTTTGCAGCTGGAACTAGTTATTGAAGAGGTATAATATTATTCAAACTCAACTGAGAGAGCAAGTGCACGCGCCACTTGATTGAGTTTTTTGTCTAAACAGACAAAAGAGCAGTTCTCTTTTTTTAGAGAGAGGCAAGAGGACAGTTGCAATGAGTCACCAGGTTTAAGTCCGTATTGACTGATGATGTGTTTGGATACATCTAGCATTTCATGATTGGGCCAAACCTTATTAAAACTATTTTCAATGGATTGTACCTTCAGCCTGAGCTCTGTAAGGAAAACGGGCTCAAGCGATTTTTCATAAATCCGTCTATAAATTGCTGATTCCACTTCAATCCATGAAAAAAAAGAAGTAAATCCGGGCAAAGAATTTTTTTTCTGAACGTGTTGAATAACTAGTGGAGACAAGCTTTCTTTAAATATAAATGATAAAATAGCTGAAGTATCCCAGTAGTAAAGCATAATAGGTTATTTAATTTTTCTCATCTCTAATATCTCTCAGAAGTTCTAGGGATGATTTTGCTCCTGCTTTCAAAGGGATTAATGGCATTTTTAAAATAGATTTAAGATCAATCTTTGACAATTCGTTTTTTTGTAATATAGAAATAATTTTTGCAATAGGCCTATTGTGATCAGTAATAATAATTTCTCCACCATCTTTTACAACAGCCAAGTATTTTGATAAATGAGTTTTTAAATTTCCAATGCTACATGTTCTCATAATAGCCTTATGCCCTGACACTAGTTTACCAAAAAAAAGACCTAAATTATAGTCTTATTTTTAGTCTCTTTTGTGACCAAAAATAATCAATAAAATCATAGCTTTTGTTATACGCCTAGCCTTCTGAGCCAAATACGCGGGGTTAGATAAGGGGAATCCAGGTATTTTGCTATTTTTCTAAAGTGTTCTGATGTGGGATGTGTTCAAAGCTGTTCTCTCTTTGTTTTTGGCAGAATAATATTTTCTGGTGGAATGAGAAAACTCCTCACCCAAAAAATTCCATCAGTGACCACATCAGGTTTTTTAGAGTGAATGCTATCTAAAAAAACCATGCTAGCTTCTGGAAAGCGAGCTTTCATAGCATGGAACTGGATCATCTCAAATATTTTTATGAAGTTGCTCGTGCTGAGAGCTTTACAAAGGCTTCTAAAAAAAGGTTGGGTCGGCAATCTCTCTCTTGGAGCTTCTGATAATCTTTGCAACTATGTCCTACCCTCTCTTTTTGGTAAATTTTGCAAACTTTATCCACAAATCAAAGTCAACTTATTGAGCTCAACCTCAAGGGAAATTAAAAACGAACTTCTGACTCGATATTTAGAACTTGGAATTTTTTATACCCACCCAAGGGAGGCACATTTTTTAACTAAAAAAATAGGTTTTGTGGAGTTTGTGATTATTGTACCTGGGAAAAGGAGACCCAATGACCTTTATCAAGCTCCTCACATCGGATGTGGGGGCGTGGAATACGTAAAGTCTTACCCTGTCCTAAAAATGCTAAAATATTTAGGCATTCATCCAGATATTGAATTTGAAGTCAGTTCTCAAGAGACACAAAAACGACTTGTCCAAGAAGGCCTAGGGTACGCCGTTGTTCCTCGTTTTATGGTGACCCAAGAAGTAGAAAAAGGA
>JACQAU010000058.1 GCA_016194835.1 Deltaproteobacteria bacterium | reverse complement strand
AAAATTTGTGCTCCTAAACCGTACTCTCTGAGATCCATCTTAAAACCCAAATGGTGATTAGCTTCGACTGTGTCCATACCCTGATCCTGCAACTCGTAAGTTCTGATTTTATTGGCTAGCCCTATCCCCCTACCCTCATGTCGTCTCATGTATACTAAAACACCACTTCCACTTTCTGATATCTGCTTGAGTGATTGTATTAGCTGTGCACCACAATCACATCTCAACGATCCTAACGCATCACCAGTTACACATTCTGAATGCACACGTACCAGACAAGGATTTTTTACTTGCCCCTTAACCAAGGCCAAGTGCTCTCCTGCGTCTAAAATACTTCTAAATGCATAAAGCTTGAAATCTGTCTTGCCGGTTTGTGCAAACCCACATGGAAAATTAGTGCAAGCAACTTGTTCAATTAGAGTTTCACGCTCTAATCTATAACTAATGAGATCTTTAATGCTGACAATAGGGATATTGTGCTTTTCAGAAAACTTTCTTAAATCATTAAGCCTTGCCATTGTTCCGTCTTCATTCATAATTTCGCAAATCACTGCGGCTGGCATCAACTTTGCTATTTTCATTAGATCAACTGATCCTTCAGTGTGTCCGGCTCTGACAAGCACTCCGCCTGCAGCAGCCTTGAGTGGAAAAACATGGCCAGGCGAAACCAGATCATCTGGCCTGGTTTTTGGATGTACTGCTATTTTTATAGTCTGCGCTCTGTCATGGGCTGAAATCCCGGTTTCAACGCCCTCTTTTGCTTCTATAGAAACAGTAAAAGCTGTTTGCCTTTGACTGCAATTGTGCATGGTCATCATTGGGAGTCGTAACTCCTCTACTCTCTTAGCTTCCAACGTTAAACAGATAAGTCCCCTGGCATGAGTAGCCATAAAATTAATGGCCTTTGGAGTTACAAACTCTGGCGATAATACGAGATCGCCTTCGTTTTCGCGATCTTCGTCGTCAACTAGGACAATCATTTCACCTTGTACTAGGCATTCAATGGCTTTTGATAATTCTGACATAGCTTCTCCACATACTTTGCAATCACGTCAACCTCGACATGAATTGGATCGGTTGTTTTTAATAATGACAGATTTGTATTTTTCCAAGTAAAAGGTATTAAAAACACAGAACATATACCTGTATCATCAACTTGATTTAGTGTTAGACTTACTCCATTTAAAGCAATAGAACCTTTTTTTACACAATATTTAGCAAGTTCATTTGGACTCTGGAAAAACAATTCATAACCATCGCTATTAGAATTTATTTTAATACAATAAGCAAGACCATCGACATGTCCCTGTACAAAATGACCTCCCATACGTGATGAGGGCTCAAGCGCTCTTTCTAAATTAACACTGTCTCCAGCTTTTATTTTTGAAAATGAACTTTTAGAGAGCGTTTCAGGACTCAAATAAAATAACGCTTTACCATTTAGATCTACTTCAGAAACGGTTAAGCACACACCGCTAACACATATGCTTTCTCCTACTGTTAAATCTTGATATTCGGTTTCAACACACAAACTAGCGCCTTGCTTGGTGATATTAATCTGAAGTATTTTGCCTATTTTTTCTATAATTCCAGTGAACATAACTTTCGTTTTGTAACATAACATGTAATAAACACTTTAAAAATACCAATCTCAATCTATTCGCACATAAATTCTTAATATTTTTATAAAGTATATCTCAAAGCATGTTCTATAACATCTTGATTTTCTTTGACTTTTATTATGTAATGCTCATCCCAAATATTAGACTCTAAAATCCATTTGAGCAAAGTGGGACCAGCTTCTACAAGTACTTCGAGACAGTCCTGTTTACCCAAATACCTTAAAGCATCTATATAGTCTTTGGAGAGAAGAACCTTAAATCCTTGAGCTTTTTTTTGTTCAATATATTCAGTTGGTACTCTTTGTCTACGGTCCAAAATACAGAGCCAGCGTATTTTGTTTATATGATCAGGCACTAAGCGCACTGTAAATTCAGGAAAATCTTTAAGAATTGTGCCACTGCCTGTTAAAATGGCATCAGCTCTTTTTCTAAGCTTGTGCGCAAAAAGTAACGACTCATTGGATGAGAAAGTTTTCTTTCCAGAAGGTGGGATCATATTACCATCTACACTGTATGCACTTTTAAGCGTTACCCAGGGCAACCCAGTAGTTATCCATTTTTTAAAAGGCATAATAAGACTTTCGCATTCTGACGTGCAAATATTTTCTATGACTTCGAGCCCAGCTTCTCTAAGTGTCTTTACGCCATTGCCATTTACTTTTGGATTTGGATCACTTGTTCCAATAATTACTCTTTTAATGTTCGTATTTAAAATCGCTTTTGTACAAGGCGGGGTTTTACCAGCATGATTACAGGGCTCTAATGTAACAATTAATGTGTGTAGGCGATCTAAAAGACCTTTGTTTTTGCAATCCTCAATGACATAAACTTCCGCATGCGGGAGACCAGCTTTTTCGTGTGCTTTGATAGATAATTCATTTCCATCTTTATCAATTCCAATGGCCGCAACAGGAGGATTGGGCGAAGTTGCTCCACGATATTGCGTAGCTAAGTCAACTGCTTTTATGAAAAATTTATTAATTTCATGAGTTTTTATAACAAGTACTCCTTATTTGTATACTTTCAATATTTAACACAAGATTTGTACGTTCCGTTTCTTGTGTATGGTGTACACTGTTTCTTTAATAAATACAATGACATTTATGATGTTCTATCTACTTTGCAAGACGAAAGGCTTGGGTCATTCTATCTTTATCGCGGGACGAGATCTTTAATTTATTAGCTAAAAGAGGCCATTTAGAAATTTCTGTTTTAATCTGGTTTATCATCTTTTTGGCTTTTATCTGATCCACTCTAAAATTTTCAGCGGCCTTGAGCGCAAGTTCCAAACTTTGTTCATTGCTGGTTTCTGAAATATTCAGGCACAGCCCGTTAGCATATTCGTTCGGATTCATGTCATAAGCAGGAGATAACTGCCATCCTTCGCTGGTCAGAAGAAACCCATGGTTTCTTAAATGGTCATCAGTATTTGAAACACAAATTGAAAATACAATTCTCTTCCAAAGCTCTTCTAAATCCTTATTGGTGTTCGTTCCAGTCTCAATAAGCAAATTAACGATTTCTAAATAGCTTGCTCCAATACTAGTATTATCTCCATCTTTTCTTTCAAGAAGTGTCATCGCAGATGAAAAATGAATTCGTTTGCCAGATGGTGTTCTGTCGAATCTTTTTGAAAGAAACGTGTGATATTTTGAACTCACTTTCATTACTTGTGCCTCTGGAACATTAATGCTACAGCGTTTTGCCAATTGATAAACCACATATTCCCAAGCACCAACATCATGAGTATCACTACGGCTTGGGAACTTTGCTATCCAAAGGTGATTTTTAGGATCACGTACAGTTGCCTTTGGTCTTGAACCACCAAGTGATGAACCCGGAGCAAATAGTATCTGAAGCCACTTTGAATATTGTGGACTGTTCTCAATATTTTTCTCTTCTAATTTTAAACTGATTGTTTCTAGTTCGCGGATAGAAGACCATGGCGGTGTAGCGTATTCTTTGTTGTCATCCAAAAATGGTCCATCTGCATATTTAAATCTTAGTCCACCCATACGATACAGATCAAATACACCGAGCAAAAAATCTGATTCAAAAAGTTTTCGTTCCTGCCTTTTTTCTGCATGGGCAAGTATTATTTCTCTTCGTTGGATAAGAGTTCGTCCCCATCTATCAGGAGATGAATCCAAAAATATCCCGAAATTAGGTTTATTTTCGGTCAGATATTGTCTTCCTGAGTAGAGTTTTAATGCTGGATCAAGCTGAAATGCATCAGTAATCTTCAGCCATGTTGGTTCATACTCAAAAGAAAAGATTTCTTTACCTCGAGTAACATTAGTAGTTAGTACTCCTACGCGTTGAGGAGTTTTTAAAATATGCCAATCGGCCCACACTTCAATTTGTTTTTGATTAATGTTATCCATTTATTTCGTCTATGGGTTTTTTAGTGGGGTTTTTTTAGTGGCTTTCTTTCTTGGCATTAGTTTCATATCTTGGAGTATGCGCCCAAAGGAGTCATCTTTGGCAATGTGCTTTATGTCTTCGCTGAGTCCCAGTGCATGGAGAACATTAGCAGCAACTCCAATGCTTACCCCCGAACTACCTGTTTCAAGAGATACGATTGTATTGACTGAAACGCCAACACGCTCGGCAATAACACGAATAGAGAGATTTCGTCTCAATCGAGCCATTCTTAAATTCTCTCCCATCTCAATCAATAATCGCTTTGTGAGCGGGGATGAATTTATGTGCTTTTTCATATCAACCACCAATTATTTAATATAAAATGCTACATTTATCTCAATTAATTGTATGTTAGCAAATAATCTGAATAAAAGCAACTAAATTCTTATCTTTTTTTACTGTCTGGATCACAGATGATGTTCTATATTCCCGCCAAAACTACCAAATGAGGGCATTGATGAAAAAATCTAGAGCTCCTCAATGCCCGGAACTTGAGATTCTACAAGTCTAAAAATGCGATAAATAAGCAAAAGCTGCATCAATGTACACGCAGTACTAAAAAGTGAAAGTAGCGAAAAGTATTCCATAAGAGTCTCCTTCTGTGCTTATTGGCTTGCGAGAAAAGTGCCAATTGAATATCAAAATCGCGTGCGTATCCATTTACTAAGTTTTGTTGGTATTAACCATCATTATTGTAGGGAAATACCTACAAATTTTTTATTATTGCTGTCATATTAGCGAGTACTTACATGGTACAAGTCTTGCATTAACTATTTCCAAACGAAGACTTATCTTCTATGAAAGGAGAAAATATGAATAATAATTTAAACCCACAGATCATTGAATTACCAAAGCCAACAGAAGGAGACAACCTTCCGAGCTATTCAACTGGACGTTGTCCTCCAGGAAGAAATTAAACAGCTTAAATTTGTAAGGCATTAGTAAAAATTTTCATTTTTTTCTAATGCCTTACTTAATGGATAAATAAATGCAAACACAGAGGTACGACCACATGCAGTTTGCCGACTTAGCAATTAAAAATAATAAACTCTTCTCAGTGCCAGAAATTTATGACTTGGCGTTTTCATACGATATTAGAGCAGAAATTAGTAATTTCCAGGGTCTTTTTGCTGATTGCCTTTCAAAACATATTTTACTACCAGCCTGTGGCACGGGCAGATATGCGCTGGGACTTGCTGAAAAAGAGCATAAAGTCAAAGCTTTTGACATTGCACCTGAAATGATACGATGGGCGAAATCAAAACGAAAACATAAAAATATCGATTATTTTGTCGCTGATATGACCATACCATATAATGTGCAAAATGATTCATTTGACGCAGTTTTTCTGCTCAATAATTCTTTCAGATATATTTTAAATAAAGAACACGTTATTCAATCTCTTAAAATATCAAATAAAGCACTAAAACCACATGGATTTTACTTTATTGAAGTGGGGTTAAATGAAAAACAAAATGCTGTTGGAAGTGTTACACAATGGCAAATTAACCATGGCACTAAAAAAGCATACATACGATGGGTCCTAAAAAATATTTCAGAGAATATAGCAACAGACTTAGTAAAAATAACTATCGAGTCAACAAAACATAGCGTTGTCTTCGAAGAGGAACAATTGCAACGTATTTGGGGGTTTGATGAAATTTGTCTAATTTTTGAAAAAACTGGATTTAAAATAAAAAGTATTTTTGATAAAAATTTTAAGCAGATTGCAGTGGATGATTTTAACAAAATCTATCAACAAGGAAAATATTTCCTTATTTTTATAAAAAAGCAAAAACCATGAGTTATAGTTTAAATACAGAATTTAATTTTACATATGACCCTTTTTCTGATCGTGGATATATTATATCTAATACTGGTGCACTTAGTGTTGTAAATGGTGACGCCATTATATTTCTTGAAAATATTACAAAATTTGTACAAACTAACTCTGCTTGTTCGGCTTTTTTGGAAAAAGCTTTAGAACAAAGGTGGATAATAAAGTCAGATGTATCATGTGTATCAATTCGTAAGGTAGTAACGCCATATCATCTAAAGCGTGTGCAACTTGAACTGTTGCTTAGATGTAACTTGATATGTGAACATTGCTATTGTGCCGCTTCGCCTAAATCTCCCATGGGACCTGATAAAAAAACAGTTTTTAAACTTATCAAAGAAGCGAGAGCCATGGGTGTGCTATTTTTTGATATTACTGGTGGTGAACCACTCATTAGAAAAGATATTTTTGAAATTCTAGATTTTGCTCACTCAAATGGCTTGGTGACTAGTATTTTTACAAATGGAACACTGCTCGATAAGACACGTGTGCTTGCTTTGAAAAAAACGAGAATTTCCAACATTCAAACATCCTTGGATGCCTATACTAGTAAATTGCATGATTCTTTTCGTGGGAGCCAAGGTGCTTATCAAAAAACTATCAATGGAATTCGTCTATTAAAGGAACATGGAATCAATGTCTCAGTTACAATAATGGTTAACAGACGAAATCATGAAGAGATACAGACGCTTGTTCATTATATAAAGACAGTGCTTCAAGTGCCTTTTCGTCTGGATCGTGTAATTCCAGTCGGTAGAGCTTTATGGAACGAAGATCTTGCGCTTTCGAATTCTGAGTATACTAATTTGATGACTCGTTTGTTTTCAGACAATGACATTTTAAATACAAAAGTTTGTAAATCTACGGCTGAATCTTCTTGTGGGGTTGGAACAAGTTATATGTTTATTAAACAAAACATGGATGTTGTGCTTTGTCCAACTCTTTCAGATAGAGAACATAAATCTTTTTTAGCTGGTAATTGTCAAACAACAGCTCTTTCTGAAATCTGGATGAACAGTCCTACTTTTAAACAATATCGTGGCATCCAGTGTAAAAATATTGCACAATGTTCTTCATCAGAAAAATGTCATGGAGGATGCAGAAGTAATGCTTATTTGCTGAATGGAGAACTCACTGCTCCAGATAAGTGTTACTGTAAGCTGTATAAGAAACACACGGTAATTAAAGTGACATCACTTAGTAAGCATTATCGAATCCCAGATACAGATGCAAAAAATGGATTTAAAAGCTTTTTGTTCCCAACACAAAAAAACCATGAAGCTTTGAAAGAAATAAGTTTTTCGGCTTTAGCAGGCGAGGCGCTTGCTATTTTGGGCCCAAACGGTGCGGGAAAATCTACACTTATAAAAATACTCTCTGGGATACTAATGCCAACAAGAGGCCAGGCCGAAGTACTAGGCTATTGTCCATGGAAAAGTCGTATGGCATACACGGCGAATATTGGGCTTGTGATGGGGCAAAAAAGTCTGCTTTACTGGGATATTCCAGTCATAGATAGTCTTCGACTTTTTAAAGAAATTTACAACCTTTCATATAACACATATGAACGTAATTTTTCTAGACTTGATGAAATTTTTAAAATTTCTTCGTTTCTAAAAATTCCAGCAAAAAAACTCTCTCTTGGTCAAAGAATGAAATGTGAAATTATTGCCTCCGTGATTCATATGCCAAAACTATTGTTCTTGGATGAACCCACTATTGGACTTGATCTGCCAACTAAAATTGCTCTTTTAGATTACTTAAAGGTTCTGCGAAAGGAAACATGTATAACAGTACTGCTTGCTACACATTCGCTGCAAGAAGTAGAATATCTTTGCAGTCGCATTCTTATTTTAAATCAAGGACGTTTTATTTTTGATGGCTCATTACGTGACTTAAAATCTAAAATTCCAAACAGGCAAATATCATTTCAGGTAAAAGAAATTATCAATCCATCATTGTTTCAAATAACATCTCGTCGTTATGGATTTTTACCAGATACTGTGTTTATTGAGTTTTCTGCGCGTCCTGACGAAGTAAGTTCCATATTAAAAGATATTATGGCTGCCGCTTTGATTGATGATATTCGTATTGAAGAACCCACTATCGATCAGGCAATCAAGGAATACTTTATATGAGTTCTCAAAAACGTATTTTTATGGCCTTTTTAAGGATTGCATATGCAAATCTTTTACATGCTAGAATTAATTTTTTTGCAATCGTTGCTTACTGGGCAGTTTCGTTGGGAGTGCTTATTGTATTTTGGAAAACTCTTTTTCAGTTCTTACCTGTTTCGATTGGTGTATGGAATTTTCCACGGCTTTGTATTTTAAATTCGTTTTGCTACATTTCCTGGGGAGTGTTTGTTTTTTTCTGGGGCATGCATCGCATTCCTGAAAAAGTGGTTGCAGGACAGTTGGATAAATTTCTTTCTAGACCTATTCATCCTCTTTTAGGACTTGTTGGTGAAGAACTGAATCTAATTGGAGTCTATGAAGTAATAGCAGGATTAGCCGCGTTAATAACTATATGTATACATTATGCCATCTACCCTAATTTTGTAGGTGTTTTACTTTCTACAGTGGCACTTGTACTTGGCACTCTTGGCATTGTGATAGTGCATGGAGTGGTTTCTCTTTTTTCGTTTTGGCTTGGTAGAGTAGATGCCATTCAGGGAGTGCTTGATCATTTTGATGAATTTCAGCGTTACCCAATTGATTTTTATTCTTCGTGGTTACAGAAAATTTTAAAATATATAGTTCCGATTTACTTTCCAGGAACATTTGCCGCCAGAATTTTTCTTAATCTTACAGTGCACTGGAGTGAATGGTTGTTGCTATTTATTGTATTGTCAGTATGGGTAGGAATTTTTATTTTTCTCTATCGTAAGTGCATGGTGCGCTATGAAGCAAATGGCTAGAGTTTATTATAACTATTTCAAATTATATTTTGTTTCCCTTCATCAGTACAGAGCTAATTTTTTAATGAATTTTTTAAAGCTTCCATTTATTTTTATTCTATACTGGTATCTTTGGAAAACTCTTTATTTGCGTATTGATTCAACTAAGCTCGGATATTCTTTTAATGAATTATTATTGTATCTTTTTGATGTTCAGTGGATTAGTTTTTGTATTTCTGCAAATATATCCGAAAAAATATCATCTGATATTAGAAGTGGGACTCTGTCAATTTATCTAGCTAGACCAGTTCATTATCTTCCCGCGCAATTTGCCGGATTTTTTGGACAAATTATTTTTGTATTAGTAATTGGAATTATTCCACTGGTATGCGTGCACTGGTTATTAAGCAGTAAAATACCGAACCCTTTATGCTTTTTTCCAGTACTTTTAGGTGCTGGAGTGGTTCATTTTCTTTTGGAAGCATGTATTGGATCTACTTCGTTTTGGATGGACAAAGTATTTGGCCTGAAGCATTTGCTAATGACTTTTTTCAATCTAGCTGGCGGCAAATTGATCCCGATTTCGTTATTTCCATCCTGGTTTATTAAGATTTCTTTTCTTTCACCCCTACGTGCAATCTACTTTGAGCCAGTTAGAACATTAGCCAGCCAAAACAGTATTACAACTGTATCGACAACTATCGTGCTTCAGGGTGTGTGGGTTATTTTACTAACGTTTATTTTGTTTAGAATTTGGAAAAAAGGAGCAGTAGTTTACGATGCTGCACAGTAATATATCTTCGACTATTTTATATGCATGTTGTGACTCTACATCCAAGGTTATGGGAACGGCGTTAGGACCAGAAATTATTCGTAATAAATTAAAAAATAATAATATTGCACATGAAATTAAAGTGTCTGTAAAGGATAAAAAATCTTCGTTTGATTATTGCAAGCAAATTGAGCGAATAGCAGAATTAAACAATATAAAGCTAACAATTGGAGGTGAACATCTCATTACTTTTCCCATACTTGTAGCAATGGCAAGAAAAATATCTAAACTTAAGCTTGTAATTTTTGATGCACATCATGACGCTTATCCTTATCCGATTTCTACGCATTATAGCTTATTTTATCATGTATGGCTTGAGCTTAAATTACCAATGTTTTTTATTGGTACTCGTTACGAAGTCGAGCGCTCATTTGGATCTATTTCGATCCTAGATTGGCAGGATATTGAATCGCAGTCTACAAGATGGTCGTTTGAAAAAATTTGCAATTTTATAGACAATTCTCCTTTTTATCTAAGTATTGATCTCGATGTTCTTAATCCTTCTCAGTTTAAAGCTGTATCTGCGCCAGTTCCTGGGGGACTTAGCATTAAAAAATGTATAACACTGGTAGAAGAAATCCTAAAACTAAATCCAGTTGGTGCTGATATTGTAGAATACAATCCTCTGAGAGATGGTCATGATCTAGAGATGTTAGAAAAAATTATGCCTATTTTATCTAATTTATATCAATGGTCGTTAAATGGAGGTTAGGTGTGACAGTTCCTTGCCAGGCTATAATTGAACGCTATTACCGGGGTGCAGTTGTGCAAATTGGTGAGCACAGGTGGGCTATACCAGAGGAGTTAATACTAATTATAGAAAAAACAATCCAACAAAATGGCAATGAACCCGTTGATTTCAGTTATATTCTCAATAATTCTTCAAAAGCTAAACAGGATGTCAATCTGTGCAATAGCATTTAGTGTATGAGCAAGAACGCTAGATCCACCTTGGTAGTAAAACAATACCAATGGTACAAACAAAACATGGGTTTTCTCAATATAAACTTCAAAAAATACCTCCCTTACATTCTGTTTATTCCACAACTGTGAAGCTATGACATCAAGCTTAAAATATTTACTCTTGACAAATCAATTTAAAGTCTAATATAATAGACTTATGAAACATAATTTTATTTTAAAGTCTAAAATATTAGACTTTAAAATGGCCTCACAGGAAGAGATTGCTAAAGCTTTAGCACAGCGACTCAGAGCTCATCGCCTAACTAAAAATTTGAAACAAGGTGACCTGGCAGCTCGAGCAGGCATATCAGTTGGAACGGTTAAAAATCTTGAGTCTTCTGGTCAAGCCTCCATTGAAACACTCATTAGAATAGTGATAGCTCTCGATCTCACACAGGATCTGAATACGCTTTTTGAAACAAAGGCACGCTCCATTGCTCAGATGGAACAAATGGAGTTCCCAGTACGGCAAAGGGCACGATAATATGACCGCAATAAAAAAAATATCGGTTTTTTACACCGGCTGGGACGAACGTTGGGCATTTGGAATACTTGCAGATAATGGTAGCAAACTTTTTTTTGAGTATACTCCAGAGGCTCTTTCACAAGGACTTGAGCTTTCGCCTTTGCATTTGAAATTATCATCAGAGACATATGGCAATTTTCCAATGCATCAGATGTGCCTACCAGGTTTGATTTCTGACTGCCTGCCAGATGGTTGGGGTCTTCTTTTGATGGATAGATTATTTCGAAAGCATGGCATTCATCCAGAGCAAGTGTCTCCATTAGAGCGCTTGTCATTATTGGAAAACAATGGAATTGGAGCTCTCACTTTTGAACCCGTTAATAACGAAAATTTAGATATTCAAGACCTTAAGCTTTTTAAAATAGCAAACGAAGTTCAGAAAATAATTGCAAATAAAGCTAGCACAGTACTTCCACAATTAGTTCGTCTAGGGGGATCTCCACAGGGTGCGCGCCCTAAAGTCTTAGTGAGTTATGATACAAAATCTCAAACAGTATCTACTGATCCTAGCACCACTCCGTGGCTTATCAAATTTCAAGCAAAACATGAACACAAAGAAGTTTGTGCTATCGAGTCCATGTATGCAGATTTAGCAAAAAAATCTGGCATTGAAATGAGCGATACGGAATATTTTGATTTAGGCAAATTTTCTGCATTTGGTACAAAACGATTTGACAGAGACGGAAAAACTCGCATTCCTGTTCACACAGTAGCAGGAGCGCTCAACGCAGATTATAGTATTCCGTCCTCTGTAAGTTATGATTCTTTTTTACGATTAACAAGGTTGATGACTAAGGACGAAAGAGAAGTTTACAAGGCCTATCGTCTATGTGTGTTTAATGTTATTTTTAATAATCGAGATGACCATTCGAAAAACTTTTCTTTCCGTTTAGATAAAAATAGAAACTGGAAACTATCTCCAGCTTATGATTTAACTTTTAGTCAGGGCTTTGCCGGAGAACACCAAATGGATATCTGTGGAGAAGGACGATTGCCAGCACGCGATCATCTAACTAGACTTGCCAAAGATAGCGGGCTTAATAAAAAAAACTGTCAAGAAATCATAGACCATATTATGACAATGGCTAGTCAGTTTAAAACAGAAGCAAGCCATTGGCCCATTAGAAAAGCCACTCTGTCTATTATTAGCCATGCGATTGCTGAAAATTTAAAGAGGGTTATTTAACACCGATTCAAATAACACCACTAATTCACTCAAAGCATTATTCCAGAAAAAGGTCATAATAAAAAGAAATTATTTCATCTTAAGTTAAGATATAAGTTACTTCGGACAAATAGTCCAAATTAACATATAAGCAAAATTAGTATGGACTAATTTCACATATATGTTAAAATAGTTCTTATGTATAACAAAATACGGAGATATCTTTCAGGCCAAATATTATCCGATCTTGAAAAGAAAATGGTTTTTCTTGGCGGGCCACGACAGGTGGGTAAAACTACATTAGCTAACACACTATTATCTAAAGAAAAAACTGGCTACCTTAACTGGGACATTGGTGCTCATCGAACGCGCATTCTACGCCATGAATTACCCAAGGCAGATTTGTTGATTTTTGATGAGATTCATAAGTACAAAAAATGGCGCAATTATCTTAAGGGTATT
>JACQAU010000343.1 GCA_016194835.1 Deltaproteobacteria bacterium | reverse complement strand
TATACAGGAAACACTCCATAAATCCATAATCCTAAAATAAAGCTAATACTAGCTAACCAGAGCCAAAAAACCAAATAGCCTTTTGAATTCGGTTTTTTGTGAATTTTCCAAAATAATACGGCAATTAATGTTCCTATGAGGGCTCGTAAAATCCTGCCAATCTGAATTTCCACAAAAGCTTCTAAAATAAAACTTAATATAAACGCAATTCCTACCAGAAACCAAAACTGTTTGCTTTGTACAAACTGATTTTGTTTCTTTGTGTTTAATTTTTTCTGTAATTGGATTACCGGAAACTCAGCCCAACCCAAAAAAGCTGGGATAAGGCGGCTTCCAATTCCCAATAAAAAACTCATCATCATACCTTGATAAAAGATCAATTTACCAAAAATAAAAAGCAGGCCGGAATTTGATTGCAAATATGAAATAAGTAGGGCAAATACGCCAGAAATACCCAATAAAAGTCCAATGCCCACAAAAACAAAAGAAGGTGGAGGTGTGTAAAGACGTTTTCTAAAACGTTTAAAAGCAAAAGTAAAAAGAAAAATAAAACATGTCAAAAGACAAGTATAGAAATAAATACGGTTTTCAATAAATGAAAAAAACAATAATGATAAACTTAATATGCCTCCAAATAAAAGTTCTACTTTCTTTGCGGTATCACTACCAGTAAAACGAGGCACCGCAGTCATTAAAAATCCCATAGCAAAAGAAAGTAAAAATCCACCAACCATCCAGTCAGCGTGCTTTAGCCCTGGGTAGCCACCAAAACCAACACTAAATAAGATCCACGGGATTGTTCCAACAAGAGCAAACACAAAACCAATAGGAAATAACACTTGATAGGGATCCATAATTGAATCTATAAATCTACACCAAATAAAGTGTCACTTCAATTTAAAATCAGGCCTTTACAATCCGCACGCAGGCCTCTTTATGCAATGCCTGTCCAGACAATGCATCTGACTTGGTTGGCCGCAAAGAAGCATCTGAGGTTCCCACACCGGCAGCTTTCTTTCCTAAAGCAGTGTGTCCAAATCCGTGCTGTAATCCTACCACTTCTGGATGAATGCGTTTAGATACTTTTACCTTGCCCTTGACTTTTCCATATGGTGATTCTAACCAAACAACATCCCCAGTGCGTACATTCAATCGCTTTGCTGCTAGTGGATGCATAATCAGTGGATTCTCAGACTTTAGGTCCAAGAGCCACGGATTGTTCTGTGTTCTAGTGTGTGTGTGACTCGCTTCCTTCCAGTTGATGTGATAAAAAGGATAATCTGCAGAAGGCATCCAGTCGCGAGGCGTGTATTCTGGGAGTGGGTTTACCGGACGACCCTGCGCATCTTTCTTGTCAATCATCCACTTGGCGTACAGTTCAACCTTTCCACTTGACGTAGCAAAGCCTTGAACCGGTTTACCACCAACAACAATTCCTATCCTCTTACCACCTTTGTCTTTAGGTTTATCATATATTCCGGTGCCCTCTGTTTTTGGATCTCCATCGAACCAGGCAGTTTTCAGCTTGTCTTCTGCTAGTACGTTTTTGTATTTTTCGTATCTTGTGCCTTTCTTATCCACCCAAACGGCACCAGGTAGTGCTTTGAGTTCTGCTAAAGTCATTCCTGGCGCACCTTTTTTTACTTCATTAGATAAGAAATCTTCGTACCAGCCTTTGAGATCTTCAATAGGTTTTCCAGACAAAGGACCCACCTTAAAAAATTCCTTGCCTTCGTGATCTTTAAGTTTTAGACGTCGTCCCAATGCAGCCACGACTTCATACTCGGCAAGTTGACCAAACAATGGTTTCACAACAGGCTGTCTCAAAGCCATACAACCCCAAGTCACCCAATGAGTATTGAGATCGTATCTTTCCAGATAAGTAGTTCCAGGCAATACATAATCCGCTAGCTTTGCGGTTTCACTCAGCATTGTATCTATCACAACAAAAGTTTCTAGCTTAGATATCGCCTTAGCCACTGTAGCAGGCCCAGGAATGGACATCATTGGATTCTGAAAAACACACATCATCATCTTTGGCTTATATGGACCCTTGTCCTCGGCTAAGTTTTCGAACATCTGTGTGTAAACACCCGATGAATGGCCTAGAGGATATTTCTTAGCTTCATCAAACGTAGGAAGTTTCTTAGTTTTTGCGGCATCCTCAGTCGGATCACAATGGCCATGTTTATTGCCTTTTTTATCTGGCGAGACTAGCGTGCCTGGGCGATCGTATCCACCGACTAGTGCACCTAGCATGGCAATCGCACGTCCACCTTGTACTCCATTGCTATGCTGACCCGGACCGCTCCAAACATCTATGCAGGCCGCCTTAGCTTTTGCAACTTCCTTTGCCAACCGTTCTATAGTCTTAGCCGGAACACTAGTAATTTTTTCAGCCCATGCTGGAGTCTTGTCTTTGACAAACTCAGAATATTCCTTAAAGCCAACCGTCCAATTTTTAACAAACTCTTTATTGTAGAGTTTATCGTGCACAATTACGTGACCCATCGCTAGCGCCAATGCTCCGTCCGTAGCTGGACGAATTGACACCCACTCATGAGCTTTTGCTGCAGTATCTGAAAGATATGGATCCACAACAACTAACTTTGCGCCTTTCTCTATTCCACGCGTAAGAATTCTGGGCAAATGTACCCATTTGATCGCACTCGACGGGTTCCAACCAAAAAGCAGGATATAATTGGACTGAAGAAAATCCGCCAGTGGCCGGTCATCACCCATTACTGCCTTAAATGACGCCTTTCTGGCTACATCACATATGTTGGAATGCATGACATAATTTGGCGTACCGTAAAGTGTGCAAAAATCTCCCTGCACGTGAGTAAATGAGTGATCCTCACTCATCCAAAGCAACTTTTGAGCTTCTCCAGCATCTCGCAAGGTGCGCATCTTTTGGGCAATTTCATCAAGTGCTTCATCCCATGAAATTTCTTTCCACTTCGGATCAGCTCCAGGTGACTTATCAGGATTGGTTCGTTTTAATGGTTTTTTTATTCGATCTGGATCATAGAGTTGCATAATCCCAGCATTACCTTTGGGACAAATCGCGCCACCTTCTTTGCAACCGTAGGCTTCCGTATATCCATCAAAAAAGTCGGTTGAAATATTGCTATAGTTATTGGGATTCCAATGATTGGGCTCTATCTTTTCGACCACTCCATCAACCACATGAACAAGAACACCAGACTGACCACCGCACATATTGCAACATGTAGGTATCCACTCACCTGCTTCGCGTCCCCAATGTTTTTTCCCTGCAGCATTAACCGCTAGCTCCTGTGGTATAGCTTTTTTTTTCTTGCCTTTAGATTTTTCTGGAGATTTTTCCGTTTTGGCTAAACTATTTGTTCCAAGACCAACAGCTGTCACAGCACTAGCAGCAGCTACATCCCTAATAAACTTTCGACGTCCAATTTTTTCATCAAATATGTACATTGTTACACTCCTTTATCAAAAATAATATTTACACCAGATAATAAACATTTGGCTGAGTTCCGAGGTTCTCTTTTAAACGAATGCTTTTTCGTTCTTTAAGTAACTTTGAGACATCGCTATCAGGATCATTGAAGTCCCCAAAATGAATCGCATGACCAGTGCAGGTTTTCGCACAGGCGGGCCAACGTCCGGCCTTCTTGTCATACCGTCCCTCTTGATCTTGGAGATGTAAACAGAATGTGCATTTTCGCACTTTTTCTTCTGTTTTTGTGTCTCCTTCACGAAGTCTGAACTGATTGTACTCGGGTGATGGTACCTGAGCATACGGAGTTTTCTCGGTCACAGCTGGATAGTCTTTTCCTTCATCAAAAGTACGCGCTCCGTAAGGACAGGCATCAATGCAATCTTGATAACCTACACAACGATCATAATCGACCACCACGATACCGTCACTTTCTCGCTTGTAAGTAGCATCTTTCGGACACGCAGGTACACACGGAGGATTTTCACAGTGAAAACATGGCCTGGACATAAACAAGGGTTTCTCTACACTGCTCTTTTTGTCTGGTTCCTTTAAAACAATATTATTAAAAACTCCAGGTGGAGTCTTGTTTTCTGCCTTGCATGCTACTACACATGCCTCACATCCAACACATCGGCGGGTATCAATCACCATACCATATCTAAATTTTCGCTTACCAGTACTCGCTGAAGTGCTTGCTGAAGCTGATCGCAGCATAGAAATCACACCTCCACCCACTAAGACCACAGCAAGCGCGCCAGCACCTGTCTTAGAAAGATGCGATAAAAGTTCGCGTCGATCCAGCTCAGATTTATTTTTATTTTTTTCATGTGTATCCATAAAACCTCCCTAAAAAAATATATTTTTAATAATAAAATAAAATAAAATAAAAACCAATAGTTATTAATGCTTCTTTTTTTATAATTTAAGTATTTTGTATTGTGAGACAAAAATTCTCATAACGGTTTTATTTCATTTACTTATCTTAAACTCGTGCTAGAAAAGAAGGCATGGAGTCAACGTCGAAACTACAGATTGTAGAATGTGTTCCAAATTTTTCAGAAGGCAAAGACTCAAGTAAAATAAGACAAATTACAGATGCAATAGAAAAAGTTAATAATGTTAAATTATTAAATGTTGAGCTAGGTGGTGACACAAACCGAACAGTGGTCACTTTTGTTGGCGATCCATCTTCAGTAGCTGAAGCGGCATTTCAGGCCATTGCGAAGGCAAAAGAATTAATTGACATGTCAAAACATAAGGGAACACACCCACGAATTGGAGCAACTGATGTATGCCCATTTATTCCTGTTGAAGGCACAAGCATGTCCGAGTGCATAGAAATTGCAAGAAAACTAGGCCAACGCGTTGGGACAGAATTAAATATTCCAGTTTATCTTTACGAAGAAGTAACGCATATAGCTTATCGTAAAAACTTGTCTGACATCAGACGCGGAGAATATGAAAGTCTCAAAGAGAGACTAAAAGACCCCAAGTGGAAACCTGATTTTGGTCCCACTGAGTTTAATCCACATACCGGTGCTACAGTAATCGGCGCCCGCAAATTCTTAATTGCCTATAACATCACACTCAATACTCAAAATAAACAATATGCAACTGACATTGCCTATGAATTAAGAGAAAAAGGAAGAGTTGCTAGAAAACAAAATAATAGCCCCTTTTACTTTAAAGGCGAAAAGCTGGTTTATCAGCAAAATCATTTCCCATGTGGAGATTGCGGTTTTAGTGGACAAACTTTTTCTGAAACTAAGACACATTGTCAACAAAGCCATCAGTATGACCTAAGTGAACTTTTAAAACTAAATGATATCTTAAGTGATAATCAAGAAAACCATTCTGCATATAAATCTGGTAAATTTAAGCATTGTAAAGCTATTGGATGGTATGTTGATGAGTATAAGCGAGCACAAATTTCTATTAACTTAACTGATCACAACGTTACTCCTCCTCACATTGTATTAGAAGAAGTAAGAAAATTAGCTTATGAACGTGGCATTATTGTCACAGGTAGCGAAATTATAGGACTGATCCCCTACTCTGCGCTTTTAGAAGCTGGTAAGTATTATTTAAAAAAACAAGATCAATCAACTGGAGTTCCAATAGTAGATATTTTAAATACTGCTATTTTTTCGATGGGATTAGATGATACGACTCCATTTGAATTAGAAAAAAAGGTAATTGGTATGTCACAAATAAAGGAAAATGCACTAGTAAAAATGAATGTAATGGATTTTACAGATGAGGTGTCACGAAGTAGCCCGGCACCAGGCGGGGGTTCAATTGCTGCGCTTGCAGGCTCTCTGGGAGCAGCACTTGCAGCAATGGTTGCTAACTTGAGTCACGGCAAAGAAGTAGAAAAAGATCATAAACTTGTCACACTTGCAGAAAAAGCCCAGTCTCTAAAAGACGAACTTTTACAACTCATTGACGAAGATACACAAGCGTTCAATGATTATTTAACAGCCCTGCGACTCACAAAAAACACAGAACAAGAAAAGCGACACCGTGACCTAAAAATACAAGAAGGATTAAAAACTGCAATAGAAACTCCATTAAAGACTGCTCAAACCAGTTTTCTAGCTATGGAGCTTGCCAGCGAAGTAATAAACCTAGGAAACAAAAACTCTATAACTGACGCCGCTACCGGAGTGCAAATGGGTTTTTCTGGAGTTCGTGCAGGTATTTGGAACGTTTATGTTAATTTAAAACAAATCATAAATGACCTGCAATACAAATCAGAAAAACAAAAACAATGCCAAGAACTCTTAGCAAAATCAAAAATTCTACTGCAAACAGTAGAATATCACGTAGATGCGCTATTACTTTCTTAAAATACCCAAGAAAAAGTAAGGCGTGTGATCAAATCACTATTTACACTGCTGTCATCATATTTGACGAACTCTATATTTGGCATCACATGGGCGCTTTTCATGATTTCATAATCAACACCAGCTAAATATAAAGTTGGCTTAGCACTTTTACTTATTCTGAGATAAGCCTGATCTCCCAAACCTTTGTCAGAAAGAACATCTACGCGAGCAAAAGCCTGCCATTGTTCCATGAATTTGAAAGCGCCGTAGCATGATACAAAATTATAACTCCCTTTCAAAGCGTCTACTTGACGTGTTCTTGCAAATTGCCCACCCATCCTAAATGACTCTGTCTTATATCCAGCAAATAAATGTGTAGTGTAATCTTTAGTATCGTGCTCGTAGTCCATATAGGCTTCAAGTAAAAGTTCTTTGATGGGAGAGCTTGTGAGAGAAAAGAATACTTTCTTACCTTTGTTCATATCGCTCTTTTCGCCCTCTCTACTTCCAAGCATGAGATGATATCCCAACAGACCATCTGAAAAGCTTCCTTTCATAGCCAAACCAAAACTTCTTGATGATCCAAACTTCCATAAATCCTCAGGACTTTTTTCAACAGGTCTTAGACCCCAGTGACTTTCAACTACATCAAATGTTGGAGCTCCAGATAATCCCACATAGAAATTTTGACCTGCCAACTTCCATAACAGGTATGCATCTTTCACAAATGGAGACATTTTGGATTCTCCGTCCTTGAAATCATTGCCCGCAGCTTCTAGTCTGAATCGAGTAGACAGCTGCTCATCGATATTATAATCATATGTAAAATAAATACGTCTAATCCAAAATCCTTTTTGATCCTCATATGCTGTGGTGCTATGCTTGTTCACCAAATATACATCACCAAACAT